>CAYZYD010000517.1:0-3404 GCA_964482505.1 uncultured Planctomycetia bacterium
TTCCGCGCGGGAGGCCGAGCTTCCTTCGCCCAGCGCCCCCGGCGAACCTCGAAGTATGACCAATACGCCTTCGATTCGCCGGAAGCACTGGTCTCTGGGGCAATGGGTTCGAATTCTCGACCTCCCGCATCGAAATTAGTTTTCGGGCGGGCTGCTAGAAGACCGATCGGTCAGTCTCGCTACCGGGTCGCGCTTGGATTTTTGATCGCTCTCGTGCTCGCGAGTACGGTTAAAGCACAGACCGAGTCGGCCGAAAGTGTCTGGCGAGTGGCGACCAAATTGAGCCCACCGTTTGCATTTCTCGAGGAGGGCATATGGCGCGGCGTCAGTATCGATCTCGCTCGTGAAATCGCTGAGAATCTCGGCTTGCGAGTCCAGTTTATCGAAGCAGATACGGTCAGCGAAATGCTGGGGCTGCTCGATCAAGGCGAGGCTGATTCGGTGATAGCCGCGCTTTCGGTCACGCCCGAGCGAGAGGCGCAATATGACTTCTCTCACCCTTACTACGACTCGGGACCCGGAGTAGCGATTCGCACGTCGGGTGGCCGAAGCTTTCTCTCTCGGCTTTTTCGGGGCATTATCTCCCCAGGATTCTTGCGGCTCTTCTTAATGGTCGTGCTACTACTGCTCGGGTGCGGATTTCTCTTCTGGCTAGTCGAGAAACGCCGCCATCCCGATTACAAAGGTGTCCCCAAACGCCAAGGTATGCGGACCGGAATCTGGTGGTCGACGATCATTCTTCTCGGCCACAAGGGGATCTATCCGCAAACCAACTTTGGTTGCTTGATCGCCGCGACGGGAATGACCGCAAGTATCTTGTTGCTCTCGGTCCTCACGGGAGCGATCGCCTCAGCGCTGACAATCGGACAGCTCTCCCTGCGAGTCGATAATGTCTCGGATCTCGGAGCGGTTCGCACGATCACGGTACGCGACACAAGTAGCGCTCTCTATCTCAAGTCGCACCGAATCCGCGCAGCCGAGGTTGAGACTCCCGAGCGGGGGCTCGAGGCTTTGACCGAGGGCCGAGCCGATGCCCTCGTTTACGACATGCCGATCTTGGAATATCTCGTATTCCGCGACTTTCCCCAACTACACGTGATTCGTCAACCGCTCGAAGTCGAGGAGTACGCGATCGCCTTCCCCGTCGGCAGCGAGTGGCGAAAACGCGTCAATCAAGCCTTACTCAAAGTTCGACAAGCTGAAGCGTGGGACGATATTCAGTTCAGATATCTCGGCAAATAGGCAGAGAGATCAAGGCGGACAGATAAGCTGTACTTTGGGTCGCCGCAACGAGGTCGCCGTTTTCAGTCTCTTGTGCCTGCCATGTCTATGGCTGCCACCGATGCGCCTGCCATTTGTTGCGCCTGCAATTATTATCGTAGGCCAGTCTTTGCGTCTGCCAGTCTCTCTGCCCCGCGGGGGAGACGCACCCATTACCTGCTCCCGCGACCCGCTTACTTGTAGTCTTTCCAGTAATCGAGGAAGGCCTTTTCAAGTCCAGCGGCCTTAAACCCATACCCTGCCAGGGTACTGCTGATACGGGGACTGCTGTTTCGTGTATTGGTTAGATACTCGTAGACGGCGAGTCGGTGCCTCGGGTCGCCACTGTGCATCAGGTAGTAGTAGAAGGCCCAGGCTTGCTGGTAAAAGTCGTACTCAACGCCGCCATCAATCTCTAGGAAATTGAGAAAGGGTGTATAGCGGAAGTCGTGGTTGCGCCGCTTTAGAGCGTGCCCTTGAATGGCGATAACGTGTTTGGAGTAGATCTGTCCGAGCTGGATTTGAGACATCCCGCGTACGAGCTTTGCGTATCCGAAGTACTCGGCCATCCCCTCTTCGATACAAGTGTGCGTCTCACCAAAGTAACCGACCTTATCGTTAAATTGATGGGTCAGCTCGTGGAGCAAGGTCGCGAAGTTGTCATTACCGGCGAGGTAGAAGAAGCTCGATCCAAGGCTCGGGATATAGACACCAGCGGTTGAATCACTTCGAGTGGTCCGAACGTAGTCTTCCTGGCGCGTGAAGATCACCACATCCAAACCTTCGCTCGGGTAACGCAGGTCGAACGCTTTCATCTCCTCGACGTAACCGTTGTAGACCGCTTGCGAAGCTCGCATCATCAATTTGAGCTGCTGGTTGCCCCCTGGTACGTCGGTAAAAAACCGAAATGGTCCCCGGCGGTAGGCATTAAACTTGTCGCCGAGCCTCAATTCACGAAGCCGCTTCTCTTGCTGAGCTTCGTCTTGTTTGGCGAAGTCCTGGATTTCTTCCTTAGTCCGCCACTCGCCCTCGTGAAGTTTGTATCCCGCCTTCTTAAGAGCCTTCTTGGCGTCTGAGTTTCGCGGCGAAAATTCGAGCGCTCGTCCGAGATAGCGGATTCGATCTTCGTCCGTGGTGGCTTCGGCTTGAGCGATCTCGACGAGCTGACCTGCGATCTTCTTCCCGAGCTTCTTGAGAGACCGGGCGTACTTGCGATCTTGAGTCCCGAAATAGAGTTGGCGATAAATCCGTTCCGCCTGCAGATAATCTTCATTCGCTTCGAGGTCTTCGGCTTTCGCTTCGAGTCGCTCGACCGCGCTCGAAGCCAAGACGATGGCTGGCGATAGAAGTGAAAGCGTGAAACCCAGAAGCAGTAGCGCTAACAGTGGGCTCGTGCTGGCCTTCGTCTCGAAGAGTGCGAGTCGTCCAAAAATTTTCAAGGAAATCTTCCCTCAGGTCTTAAAGCGTATCGCCTCGATTATGCGAATCCGGATCTCGACTTCCACCCATTTGATCGAAGTCTCCTCTCAGCCCGCATTATTCACGAGCCCGCTACTGCGAAATAATGCTGGCTAGCAGCCCGGCCAAAAAGCGGCGCTCGAGCCACGAGGGCGAGATTTCGAGCTCCGTGCTTGTCGCGAAACGCAGGTGCGGAGCGAAGGAGGGTCGACTTCGAGACCGAGTGGATTGCTTCGGGCGGTATCTAAAGTTGCGGGTCGCATGAATTCACGGCCCTCAGAATGTTGTGAAGTGATAAGGTTTTGCCCGGCCCGTTTCTCCGCGATCCGTTTCCCAAGCGATTCTCTATGACCGACAAAGACATCACCCAACTCCTGATCAGCGCGCGAGGTGGCAACTCAGACGCTTTCGATCAACTGATGCCGAGAGTCTACGGTGAGTTGCGGCGGATGGCTTCGGGTCTTTTGAGCGGAGAGCGGAACGATCACACCCTTCAGCCCACGGCCTTGGTTCATGAGGCCTACCTCAAGTTGGTCGATCTAGACCGGGTTGAGTGGCAGGATCGGTCGCATTTCTTCGTGGTTGCGGCGACCGCGATGCGCCGGATTTTGGTCATCCACGGGAAGAGTCGGCGTCGGCTCAAACGGGGCGGGGGCCGCGCGCGGGCGGGGCTGACCGAGAATGAA
>CAYZYD010000518.1:0-3400 GCA_964482505.1 uncultured Planctomycetia bacterium
TCACGAGCCCGCTACTGCGAAGTCGCAAGGCGTCCGCTCGCGGCGTCAGACGAACACCTTGCGACTTCTCGCTGCGCGGTTCACGAATAATGCGGGCTGCTAGCCGGCAATATTCGTGAGTCCGAGATTCTGAGGAGTCGAGCGGGCGGACTCCACGACACGCCTTCCGGCTTCTCGTAGCGCGGTTCATAAACGTGATCCTCTATCCTCGGGCGCTTCTCCAGCAGCCTCAAGCCGACACCTCATATTGTCCAGCGCGCCCGCGTTCTTGAGTGTCTCGCTGCTCGCACACGTGCCACCTCAAAGCGAGGCGCGTCGTGGTGGCCCGCAGCGAAGGGCTTTGGCCCGCATTATTTACGAGCCCGCTGCTACGAAGCCGTCAGGCCTGCGGTTCGTAAATAGTGCGGGCCTTTGATTTGTAGGTTGGCAGGGACTCGGTAGAGCCCGACTCGCGTGAGCCACTCACACAGGCTGGACCCAACCGGACTCGCGGACCCCTCAGAGCGCTCGAGTCGTCGGCCTCCGGCAATTCGGGGCCCATGACGTGAGCTCAGAAGCCGCCCGCCCGCTATTCAGTCGACACTTGCGAGCTTCTGAGTATCTTCGCAGACAACAAAGTGAGCTGAAGGAGAGATGAGACGTATGGTTCGAGTTGCTGTTGACGTGATGGGAGGTGACCACGCCCCGACCCCCGTCATCGACGGGTTGGTCATGGCGGCCGAGGCCCATGAGGATCTCGAGCTCGTGGCCGTGGGTCCCGAAGAGGTTTGCCGGCGAGAATTCGAGTCGCGCGGAGTGGATCGAGATCGAATCGAGATCTACCACGCCCCTGAGGTTATCGAAATGCACGACTCGCCCGTCGAGGCGTTGCGCAAGAAGACGCGCTCTTCGATCCATGCTCTGATCCAACTCCAGAAGAGCGGCGAGTGCGACGCGATCTTTAGCGCGGGCAACACCGGGGCGATGGTGGCTGCTTCGCAGATGCTTCTCGGGCTGCTGCCCGAGGTGAAACGGGCAGGCATCGCCGTGACGCTCCCGCGAGGTGAGACTCCCGTGGTCGTGATGGACGTCGGTGCCAATGTGCAATGTAAGCCGATCCATCTGTTCCAATACGGAGTGATGGCCGACCAGCTCTGCCGCCTTCTCTACTCGATCGAAAGTCCTCACGTCGGCGTCCTCAACGTCGGCGCCGAAGAGAAGAAGGGCAACCAACTCGTCAAGGAGACTCACGAGCTGTTTCGCGATTCGACGCTCAACTACTGCGGCAACGTCGAGGGGGGTGATATCTTCCAGGGTGAAGCCGACGTTATTATTTGCGACGGCTTTGTCGGCAATATCGTCCTCAAGACGTCGGAAGGACTCTCCGAGCTCATGCTTCGCAGTATCTTTGAGATCCTCAAGGACAGTCTGCGCGATCACGCCGGTGATGAGTACCTGGAAGCACTCCAGCGGGTCGTCAAGGAGACCTTTCGTTCGGCCACGAGCAAGTACGACTACGCCGAGTACGGCGGCGCCCCGCTTCTCGGCGTCAACGGGAACGTCTTGATCGGCCACGGACGATCCGACGCGCGTGCGATCGCCAACGCTATCGGTTGGGCCCAACGGATGGTTCAGCTCAAGGTCAATCAACACATAGTCGACGCTCTCGCCACCCCCGTTTGACAGGAGAAGGCTCGTGAGCCACGCCGTACTCTTCCCCGGACAAGGGGCTCAATACGTCGGGATGTCGGAGCAGATCGTCGGCCGCCTTCCCGAAGCTCAAGCGATGTTCGACCGCGCTCGTGAACTCCTCGACCTTGACCTTCTCGAAGTGATGACGAGTGGACCCGAGGAGCAACTCAACTCGACGGCTCTAAGCCAACCCGCGATCTTTGTGGCCTCCGTCGCCGCTCTCAAATTGGCAGAACGAGAGACGCCTGAGTTGTTACAGGAGGCGACCGCGACGGCGGGCCTTTCACTCGGCGAGTACACGGCTCTCGTGTTTGCGGGCGCGATCGAGTTTGAAAGTGCGCTTGAGATTGTCGTCTTGCGCGGGCGTTATATGCAGGAAGCTTGCGAGGCCCACCCGAGCGGCATGGTCTCGCTTCTCGGGATCAACTATGAACAGGCGGTCAAACTCGTCGAGGCCTGCCGCGAGGCGGGCGTTATCGCCGTCGCCAACGTCAATTCGCCCAAGCAGATCGTTGTTTCGGGCGAGCCCGCCGCTCTCGATCTTGCGCGCGAGCGGGCTCCGGAATACGGGGCGCGACGTGCGGTGCCACTTCGAGTCGCCGGCGCCTACCACTCCCCCCTGATGAATCTCGCCACTCAGAAACTCGAGCCCGAACTCGACCGACTCGAGATCCGCAGCCCACGGCTCCGGTTCGTCGCAAATGTGACGGCCGAGGAGACCGACGATCCCGAAGCGATTCGGGCTGGGCTCAAGCGGCAAGTCGAGTCTTCGGTGCTCTGGGAACCGACGCTCCAAACTCTGTTTGGCTGGGGAATCGATCGCTTTGTCGAGTTAGGGCCCGGGAAAGTCATTCAAGGGCTGATTCGACAGACGCGCCCCGAGGCGGAGACGGTATCTCTTCTCTCCGCCGAGAGCTTTCAGAACTACCGACAGGAGAACCGGTGATGTTTTCGGTGCAAGATAAACGAGTCGTGGTCACAGGCGGTACCCGCGGGATCGGCGAGGAGATTGTGCGGACCTTCCATGGGGCTGGCGCTCGTGTCGCCATTCTCGCTCGTAGTGAAGATCGGCTCCGTGAGCTCGAGTCCGAGCTTGGCGATCGAGTTCTCGGCTTCGCGACCGACGTCGTCGACGAAGGTGCGGTCGGGAGTGCGATTGAGAAAGTTGTGGAACGTTGGGAGGGAGTCGACGTCCTCGTCAACAACGCGGGCGTAACCCGGGATAAGCTGCTGCTTCAGATGAAGCCCGAGGATTGGGATGCCGTGATGTCGATCAATCTCAAAGGCGCCTACCTATGTTCGAAAGCGGTACTTAGATCGATGCTTCGGCAGCGAGCCGGGCGGATCGTCAACATCACCAGCGTCATCGGTTTGATGGGTAACGCCGGACAAGCCAACTACGCCGCCTCGAAGGCTGGACTGATTGGTTACACCAAGAGCCTCGCGAAGGAGCTCGCGTCTCGATCGATTACGGTCAACGCCGTGGCCCCCGGTATGATCGAAACCGATATGACGGACGCTCTCTCTGACGACCAGCGAAAGGCCATTCTGGGTCAGATCCCGCTGAGCCGGCTCGGTTCGGCGGCTGACGTGGCCGGAGTGGTCGCCTTTCTCGCGACCGACGAAGCCGCTTACATCACGGGTGAAGTGATCCGCGTCGACGGGGGAATGGCGATCTAGTGTCCTGTTCGAAAAGTTCGAGCAAGAATCGCCGGCCCTCGACCTCCCT
>CAYZYD010000519.1:0-3392 GCA_964482505.1 uncultured Planctomycetia bacterium
TTGGCGACCTTGCCGCCCGCCGCCCACGACGGCGGCTCGTCCCGCGGCACGTAATCCGCGAACTTCTCGTAGACCACCTTGGAGCCCGGCACCCACTCCTCCTCGACGAAGCGGAACGGGCCCGATCCGGTGAAGTCGGTGATCTGCTCGAACGGGTCGGTGGCGGCGACCTCGGCCGGCATGATGAACGGCACGTTGGACGAGATCTTGCCGATCGACTCCAGCACCAGCCCGTACGGCTCCGACAGCTTCAGCTCGACGGTCTTGTCGTCGACCGCGGAGAGGCTCTCGGTGACGCTCATCAGCTGCTGGCCCATGCCGTCGCGCGCGCCCCAGCGCTTCAGCGAGGCGACCACGTCCTCGGCGGTGACGTCGGAACCGTCGTGGAACTTCAGCCCGTCACGCAGGGTGATCGTGTAGGTGAGACCGTCTTCGGAGACGGTGTAGCCCTCCGCCATCTGCGGCTGGACCTCGAAATTCTCGTCCATCGCGAACAGCGTGTCGTAGATCAGGTAGCCGTGGTTGCGGCTGATGTAGGCGGTGGTCCAGATCGGGTCGAGGTTCTTCAGGTCGGCGTGCGGGATCACGCGCAGGACGGTCCCGTCCTGGGCGATCGCACCGCCGGCGAGGGGGGCGGCGGCAAGCGGCAGGGCAAGAGCGGCGGCGGCGAGCGCCCGCCGGGTGATGCGGATCATGCTGGATCGTCCTCCTCTTCGGAAAGGGGCTCTGCGCGGGCCCCCTGGCGGGACTGTAGCGGCCGTCGCATCTGCCTGTAAATTGTGCGACGTCGCGCGGACGGCGGCTTGCAAGGCAGGTGCCAGCGGCGTTCCATGGCGCGGCCAGTCCGAGGAGACACAATGTCCGACACCGCGATCACCGTCTACCGCGCCCGCGCCGTCCACACGATGGACCGCAACCGCCCCGGCGCCACCCACGTTGCGGTCCGCGACGGCCGGGTTCTCGCCGTCGGCGATGCGGACTGCGCCGACGGGTGGGGCGCGGCACGGATCGACGAGCGCTTCCGCGACTGCGTGATGCTGCCGGGGCTGGTCGAGGCCCACGCCCACGTGATGGCCGGCGGCATCTGGCGCTACCCCTACGTCGGCCACTACGCCCGCACCGACCCGGACGGCGGGCGCTCGGACGGGGTGCCGACGACCGAGGCGTTGATCGAGCGGCTTGCGCGGCTCGCGGTCGAGACGCCGGGCGACGGGCCGCTGGTCGCCTGGGGCTTCGACCCCAACTTCATCGCCGGCCCGCGCCTGTCGCGCGACGACCTCGACCGGGCGGCGGACCGTCCGCTCGTCGTCATGCACTCCAACTTCCACCTCCTGACCTGCAACACCGCAGCGCTGCGGGCCGCCGGCATGGAAAGCTCCAACCTCGCCGGCGTGATCCGCGACGCCGCCGGGCGGGCGACCGGAGAGCTGCAGGAGTTCGACGCGATGGGGCCGGTGATGGCGTTTGCCGGCATCGACTTCGCCGCTCTCTCGAACGACCGCTCGTCGGTGCGGGCCTACGGGCGGGTCGCGCGCGGCGCCGGCGTCACCACCGTCGCGGATCTCTTCTCCAAGCTCCACGACGACGAGGTCGCGATGCTCCTCGAGGAGACTGGCGCGGAGGACTTCCCCGCCCGCTACGTGCCGATGATGGACGCGATGGCGGACCCGCCGGAGGTCGCCGCCGGGCGCGCGCTCGCCCTCGCCGGGCGGTCCACCGACAAGCTGCGGCTCGGCGGCGCCAAGCTGTTCACCGACGGCGCGATCCAGGGCTTCACGGCGAAGCTGCTGCCGCCCGGCTACTTCCGGGGCGAGGACCACGGCATCTGGAACATGGACCTCGACCACTTCCGCGCGGCGATGGCCGCGCTGCACCGGGCCGGCGTGCAGACCCACATCCACACCAACGGCGATCTCGCCTCGCTGGTGGCGATCGAGGCGATCGAGGCGGCCCAGCGGCTGCATCCCGCCGCCGACCACCGGCACTGCCTCGAGCACGTCCAACTCGCCGACGCCGCCCAGTTCCGCCGGACGAAGGCGCTCGGCATCGCGGTGAACCTGTTCACCAATCACGTCCACTACTTCGGCGACATCCACTACGCCCGCACCCTCGGGCCCGACCGGGCCGAGCGGATGGACGCCGCCCGCGACGCGCTCGAGGTGTTCGGCGGGCTGTTCGCGATCCACTCCGACGCGCCGGTGACGCCGCTGGCGCCGCTCGCCACCGCCACCTATGCGGTCGAGCGGATGACCGCCGGCGGGCGGCGGCTCGGCGAGGCCCAGCGGATCCCGGCCGAGGACGCGCTGCGCTGCATCACGCTCGGCAACGCCTACGTCCTGAAGCTCGACCACGAGATCGGGACCATCGCCTGCGGCAAGCGGGCCGACTTCACCCTGCTCGAGGACGACCCGTTCGACGTCGCGCCGGCCCGCTGGCCCGAGATCGGGATCGCAGGGACCGTGCTCGCCGGGCGCCCGACCGCATGAGCCGGCCGCGGATCGCCGTCGCCGGCTTCCAGCACGAGACCAACACCTTCTCGCCGCTGCCGACCCGGCTCGCCGATTTCGAGACCGGCGGCGCCTGGCCGCCGCTCGCCCGCGGCGACGCCCTTTTCGAGGTGTTCCCGAAGCTCAACATCCCGCTTGGCGGAGCCCTGTCGGCCGCCGGCGGGTTCGACGTGGTGCCGGTGCTGTGGGCGATGGCCGAGCCGGGCGGCTACGTCGACGAGGACGCCTTCGACGCGATCACCGGCGAGATTTGCGACCGGATCGCCGCCGCCGGGACGCTGGACGGCGTCTACCTCGACCTGCACGGTGCCATGACCACCCGCGCCCACGAGGACGCGGAGGCGGAGATCCTCGCCCGCGTCCGCGCCGTCGTCGGCCCCGGCTTGCCGGTGGCGGTGAGCCTCGATCTCCACGGCAACCTGTCGCCGGCGTTTGCCGACCGGGCGACGGTGGTGGCCGTCTACCGGACCTATCCGCACGTCGATCTCGCCGCGACCGGCGCCCGCGCCCTGCGCCTCATCGACAGTGCGATCCGCTCCGGCCCGCCGGCGAAGGCGTTCCGCGCCGGCGAGTACCTGATCCCGATCACCGAGCAGTCGACCCTGCGCGAGCCGGCCGGGGCGCTCTACCGGTCGCTCGAGGCGATCGAGCGGGAGACGGGGGCCCTGTCGGTCGACCTCGCGATGGGCTTCCCGCCAGCCGACATCGCCTGCTGCGGTCCCTCGCTGTTCGCCTTCGCGCGCGACGAGGCGACGGCGGAGCGGGCCGCCGACGCGCTCGCGGCGCGGCTCGCCGCTGCCGAGGACGCCTTCTCCGACCCGCTGATCGCGGCCGGGCGGGCCGCCCGCCTCGCGGTCGAGCGCGCCGTCCCCGGCGGCCGGCCCG
>CAYZYD010000520.1:0-3391 GCA_964482505.1 uncultured Planctomycetia bacterium
CGCCCGAAAAACTCATTCCGCGCGGGAGGCAGAGCTTCCTTCGCCCAGCGCCCCCGGCGAAACCTCGAAGTATGACCAATACGTCTTCAATTCGCCGGGGCAATGGGCTCCGGGGGCTCGAAATCTCGACCTCCCGCATCAAAAACAGTTTTTTCGAACAGGACACTAGTTCCAAATGCGAACAGTACTGCTCGCGCTCAAGGATGGGAACTCACGATCCAGGCTCCGCCGAGAGCCGTCTGCACTTGCACGAGGGCGATCAGCCCCGCGACCCGCGCTTCGACGAGGGCGTCTTCGAGGAGATTTTGGGCGCGTTGTGCATCGAGCACGGTGAGAAAATCCTCGAGCCCTTCGCGGTAGAGCGTCTGTGATTGTGCCGTCGAAGCCCGCGCCGCGGTCGTCGCGCGCTCGAGTGCGGCGACGCGTTCTCGAGTTCGCTGAAATTCCGTATAGCGGGTGTCGATCTCTTCCAACGCTTTGAGAACTGTCTGTTCGTAACTGAGAAGGCTTGCGCGGTGACGGGCTTCGGCCGCTTCGATCCGGCGTTTGAGTGCACCCGATTCGAAGAGCCGCCAACTGAGACTCGGTCCCCAGGTGACGATGCGGCTGTTCGGGCTCGTCAGGTCGGTCGGCGGCTGGGCTTGCAACGCGAGCTGCCCGAGCAGAAAAAAGCGCGGGTAGAGTTCGGCTACTTCGATCCCGACCTCGGCGCAGGCTTGGGCGACGGCTCGTTCGGCCGCACGGATGTCGGGCCGGCGTCTGAGTAGCTCAGAAGGCAAACCGAGATCGATGGCGGCGGCAACTGAAGGTAGCGCTTCTGCGGTCACAGGGAATGTTCGCGGGTGCTTGCGCGCGAGGACGGCGAGACGGTTTTCCGCCGCGCGGACGTCGGCCCGAAACGAGGGGATTCGAGCTCGGACCGCTTCGACGTCTTGGATCGCGCGATCCTCGTCGAGCTTGCGCGCGAGCCCATTGCCACGCAAGCTTTCGATTAACTCGAGCGTCTTCTCCCGCAGTTCGAGATTACTTTCGGCGACGCGGAGTCGTTCACGCGCGCCCTGCAATTCAAACCAGGTGAGACAAGTTTCCCCGACGATCGCGACAAAGGTCGCGCGCGCGAGTTCGAGCGTCTGGTCATCGCGAGCGGCCGCGGCTTGATATCTTCTCGTCACGGCCCCGAAGACGTCGATCTCCCACGAACCTCCGACCCCGATCGCATTCACTTCACCAAACGGCGCAAAGGCGCCACTCCGTGCGCCGGTGTCGAATTGCTGATAACTCGCGCTGCCTTCGATCTGCGGTCCGTACCCGCCTTTGGCGACCCCGCGCAACGCCCGCGCTTCACGGGTTCGTTCCCATGCGATTTGAAGATCGAGGTTCTCTTTGATGACTTCGTCGACGATTTGATCGAGGCGCGGGCTCTCAAACTGGGTCCACCAGCGGTGCTCGTGAGACCAACTCGTGGGATCGCTCGCAAAGGGTTGTTCGGGATCTCCGAAGGCGGAGGGAAGGTCCGCGAGTGGGGGCGGTTCGTGGTCGGGTCCGACACGGCAACCTGCGACCAATACACTGAGGCCGAGGAAGAGTCCGAGGGTCGAAGTTCGGATAAGTGTGGAGTTCGGAGGGGTCACGATAAGCTGAGCGATCAGCGCGTGCAGCGCGGGTACAAAGGTGACCGCGAGCAGGGTAGCCCCCGCGACGCCGCCCGCGATCACGATCGCTAGCGGTGGCCAAAAGCCACCGCCTGCGAGGATCAAGGGGAGAAAGCCGACGATGGTTGTCAAGGTTGTCGAGGTGACGTGGCGCCCGCATTTCACCACTTCGTCTGCGATCGCGCTCGCGTCGCCGCGGAGCGCGTCGGGGTTTGCACGAATCGCCGCGAGTACCACGATCGAGTCATTGATCGCGACCCCGATAAGCCCCGCGGTTCCGATCATTGCCATAAAGCCGTAAGGAAAACCCGCAAAGGCGATCGCCAAGCTACCGAGGCCGAACGTCAATCCGGCCACGCTTCCAATCGTGAAGGCGGCTGAGAATGATCGGAAAGAGAGAACGATGACGCTGACCATCAGCAGCGTCAAAATCGGAAGGTAGGCGACCAAGGCGGCGATCGCGTCGCCCTGCTCTTCGTTCTCGCCCGCGAATTCGATGCGGTAGCCCGGACTCAAGGCGATCGGGTTTGCCTCGAGGCTACGCGCGAGCTCTGCGGTTACTTCGAGCGGCAGCGTTCCCGCGCTGAGAAAGCCGGTGACCGAGGCGTACCGTTCGCCGTCGCGTCGGGGGATCTCTTCCATCACGGGCTCGACTCGGAGGGTCCCAAATGCCTCGAGTGGGAGCCAGCGTCCTTCGACTTGAAGGTTGGAGCGAGCGACATCGGCCACGGTCGCGCGCAAGGCCCTCGGATAGCGAATGCGAACCGGAACGCTTTCCGTATCTTCGAGGACCGTCCCTCCCAACGCGCCTTCAAAGTTGGCCTCGAGTTGACGAGCGACCGTCGTCAAGTCGAGCCCTGCGCGCTTGAGATCATCTTCGTCGGGTTGAAACCAGACCTTGGGCTGCCCGCCTTCGAGCGATTGCTGAGTTTCGAGGACTCCCGCGACCGACGAGAGTCGCAAACGTACCTCCTCGGTGATGCGCTGGAGCTCCATCAGATTCTCGCCGTAGATTCGGATATCGACCGGCGCCTGGACCGGGGGGCCTTGGGCAAACTCGCGGATGATGATCTGCGTCCCGGGATCATTGCGGCGCATTTCGCGCTGCCAAGTTCGCGCGAGCCGAGCCGCGGCGGCGGGACTTTCGGCGGTGACGATTCCGTGGGCGTAGTCGGGGGTATCGACCTGGTCCATCATCAGATTGTAGTAAACCTGGGGAAAGCTCCCCCCGACGAGCCAGTCGATGCGATCGACGCCCGGGGTTTGCCGGAGTTGTCGGTCGAGCGCCGTTACGATCTCGGTCGTTTGGCGGGTGGTGGTAGCCGTGGGTAAGTCGACTTCGATTTCAAATTGGTCGCGATCCGAAGGGGGAAAGAACTGGTTTTGGTGGTGCGGCATTCGAAGAAAGCCCGCAAGTGGTAGGACCAATCCGAGACCGAGTCCGAGGACGGGGTAACGAGCGAGCCACTCGATCGAGCGGTGGGCCGCGCGACCGAGCCGCGGGAGTTGAACCCCGCGCACCCACCACGCGCGCGAAGCTTCGCGACGGCCGACCGCGAGCCCCGTAAAGGAGGGCAGAAGAAAGAGCGAATAGAGAAACGAAGTGGCGACGGCCAAGATCACCGAAAGCGCGATGGCACCGACGAACTGACCCACCGCCCCTTGGAGGAGCAAGATCGGCATAAAGGCGAGAATCGTCGTCAGTGTCGATCCGAGGAGGGGGCCGGAGAGGTGCCGGG
>CAYZYD010000521.1:0-3380 GCA_964482505.1 uncultured Planctomycetia bacterium
ATCATATCCCTCCAACACACCAACTCACATAAGTCCCATCCCCACAAGAGATATACCCCGACCCCCCCGACGTACTGACCGCCGTCCCAAGATTCGGATTCGCATAAAAACTCGACTCTCCCGCTCCCTGCGGTACTCCGTATCCATACCCATAAGGCACTTGCCCCGAGCTCCCACCCGACGACATATTGGCGGCCGCGATCACGACAAGTGCGAAAAGCGCACACCCTGCGATGATGAGGTTTTTCTTGTTCTTCAACTGAGTTACCTTTCGTGGTGAGGAAACCGACCCTCAAGTCCGCTCTTTGAATCAAGTCGGCGTCGACGCGCGTCACTCGACGGAGAACCGCTGCGCAATTGACGTTCTCAAAAGGAGCCGATCTGAACCGGAGGGCTCCAGTGGGTCCTAACTCCCGGTGGGCTCCCAGCTTTCGGCCCAAATTCAAATGCGGTCGCTCCCAAATCTTGAGTTCGGCTTGTGACGAGTCAAACACAAAGGCTCGTCACCGCGGCTTCCGAGCGTCACAAAGCAGATAGGTTGTGTGCGCCGCGGTTTTCTCGGTTTTTCGTCGTCAGATCCCCAGACTTCCGGATCTACTGACTTCCGGATCTACTGACTTCCAGATCTCCTGACCTCAGATCAACAGACTCAGTTCCCCGAACTTCAGATCACCGCACCAAGGAAACCCTATGGCTGACTCACAAAGCGCGTCGCATCCCAGCGCAGACAACATACGCGCCTGCGAATTCGTGGTGACGGGCCGGGTTCAAGGCGTCGCCTACCGCGCGAGTACTGTGGCCGAAGCCGAACGGCTCGGGCTTGTCGGTATCGTCAAGAATCAAGCCGATGGCTCGGTCTGGATTCACGCGGAAGGGAGCGAGGAGGCGTTGCAGCAACTCGAAGCGTGGTGCGCGCGCGGTCCTCGCTTTGCGAAAGTCGAAGCGATCGATAAGTCGGCGGCCGCTGTCGAGGGTTATGCGGGCTTTCGAATAGAGTACTGAGAGCTCGCGAGCCAGCCGCAAAAGCAGTCGATCCGCGAACAACATGAAGAGGAGGAGCGATGCGCTCCATACTCGTACTCGGCGGTACTCTCTTCTTTGGCAAGCAACTCGTCGAGCGTTTGCTCGCGCGCGGCGACCGAGTCACGATCGCCACGCGGGGTCAGGCCGAAGACGGTTTTGGCGACCGGGTGCGGCGGATCGTGACCGATCGTCGAGACGCCGAGCGGCTTCGAGCCGATCTCGCCCAAGGTGAATGGGACGTCGTCTACGACCAGATCGGCTACGACTCAAAGCAGGCGCGCGGACTCATCGAAGCGGTATCGGGCCGACTCCAGAAACTCATCTTTATGTCCTCGGGTGCCGTCTATGAGCCTCGCGACGCTGCGCTCGAGGAAACTGAATTTGATCCTGAAACCTACGAACTCGAGTGGGTCGACTTTCCCGGCGTAAACTACGGCGAAGGGAAACGCCAAGCCGAGACGGCCTACGTCCAGTTACTCTCTGTGCCGGTTGTCTGTGTGCGCTACCCGATCGTGATCGGTCGCGATGATTACACGCGTCGACTTGCGCAACTCATCGAAAAGATCAGGTCCGGGGCGGCGATTCGGATTCCCAATCCCGACGCGATGGTTTCGCTTGTTCGCGCAGATGATGGCGCACGGCTACTCGAATGGGTCGGAGAGACCGATTTCACGGGGCCCGCAAACGGCGCGAGCGGGGCGCTTCGCTTTCGAGATCTCTGCGATCTCATCGCGCGTGAGACGGGCGGGGAGTCGTCCGTCGAATTGGGCGAAGAGGCGCGCGAAGCGTTTGACATCAATCATTCATCGCATTTGAGTACCGAGCTCGTCCAGAGTCGCGGCTTTGAGTTTCAGAGCCTCGAAGCCGAAGTCCGCGCGCTCTCGCAAGTCGCGGAAACGAACGATTAGGGGCGCTGTGAAACTTGAACTCCGTCAGATCGACGCCTTTTGCGATGGACCCTTCTCGGGCAATCCGGCCGCGTTCTTTCAGCTCGAAGCATGGCCCGGAGACGCCTGGCTTCAAGCCGTAGCGCAACAACTCAACCTCTCGGAAACGGCGTTCGTCGTCCGGTCGGGCCCCGCTTACGAACTGCGCTGGTTCACTCCCGAGGTCGAAGTTGAACTCTGCGGCCACGCGACCCTCGCTTCCGCCGCTGCCCTCTTCGGAACTGCCGAGCCGGCCGTGACCGATCTTGAGTTTCAAACAAGGTATCGAGGCCGTCTTTCAGCCCGGCGCGAGGGTGAGGGCATCGAGATCGATCTACCGGCTGACCTTCCCGCCGAGTCCGAGGCGCCGCCCGAGCTTCTTACCGCCCTCGGTCTCGAATCGGTCGTTGCGATCTCGAAGGGCAAATACGACTATCTCGTCGAAGTCGAATCCGAACGAGTCGTGCGCGATCTCACGCCCGACTTTGTTCGACTCTCCACCTTGTCGCTCGTGCGCGGGGTGATCGTCACGGCTCGCGGCGATGATTACGATTTTGTCTCGCGCTTCTTTGCCCCGGGCGTCGGAGTCGCTGAGGATCCCGTGACGGGTTCGGCCCACTGCCTGCTCGCTCCCTACTGGCGCGCGCGATTGGACCCGGGCCCTCACCGCGCGTATCAGGCCTCTTCCCGTGGTGGGGTACTGCGGGTCACGGCTGAAGATGACCGTGTTCGACTTTGGGGACGGGCTCGCACCGTTTGGACGGGCGAGTGGCAAGGCCCACCGCCCGAGTGAAGCGCGCCATCACGCCGGGGGGGGACTGCGAACTCAGCGATCACATTTTCTGAGACAGTAATTCGACCTCTGCCTCGCCCGCTACCGGCTATAAGAGTAACCCGCGCCCTTTCGGAACTCGCTGAGCCGACGACCGCCCGCAAAGCCACTCCGGCTGAGCCAGCGATCTCTGAGCGCGTTAACTACCCTCGGCGTTTGCCGCAGGCGTCGGTACGACCTATGCCAGCCGTAATCTACGCGCCAGCCTGAACTCGGAAGCACCTTGCGGGCAGTCTGCTTGCCAAGGGTCGTCGTGGGGGTTTGTGTTGAACTTACGAAGCAGGACTTCGCGAGGACGCCTTCAGAAGTCGGAAGAAGGATGACATGGCTCAAAGCAGCGCGGAAGAGTGCCCCAAGCTCTTAGGAGTTCAGTCGGCGATGCTTCCCTTCCGGGTGCCGCAACCGGTGGCGCAGGACTTTGCGATCCGCACCTTCGGCACTTCGATCGAAGTGACGCCGCGCCTCGCCGCGGTTTTTGATCACGCCGGGGTCGAAGAGCGCGAGTTTGTGGTGAGCCCCGAGTGGTTCGAGGTTCCCAAAGATTCCGAGACGCGCAATGAGCTCTACGTCGAGAGTTGTGTTCGGTACGGAACCGAAGC
>CAYZYD010000522.1:0-3369 GCA_964482505.1 uncultured Planctomycetia bacterium
GGGAGGTCGAGGGCCGGCGATTCTTGCTCGAACTTTTCGAACAGGACACTAGCCCTACCAAAACTTGTTCGTCGTCAATTCGAGAGCATTTCATGGTGAGCCGGCGCTCCTCGCCCAGTCATTAACGAGAAAACTTTATACGCGTCTTATGACCGCGTCCTGCTTGATTGTCAGAAAGACGGCTCCATATTGCATGCCCGTCACAGATTAGAGGATCGTTTCAATATGAATCTTGAAGAACTCGCTGATCTCAACCTAGACTCGCTTCGGATATTGATCGACATTAAGGAGAAGTTCCCCGAACTTCTTCGCCTCGAAACCCGTCGCGAGAAACTCGCCGCCGAACTCATCGACCTTAATATCAAGATTAGCGAGCTCGCCAAGAGCGACCCCGAAGCCGCTCAAAGCTTAGGGCATTTGAGAAAGCTCTCTAGTGCTCAAGCCGCGAATGCTGCCGGGGGAGAATCGCGACTACCCACTTCTGAATTTACTAAGCCCTCGCGAGTTGAAACGAAGCCGAAGAGGCGCGCACGACGAGAGCCAGGTGTCCTGAGGAAGCACCTGCACGCGATTATGGCTCACGAAAACCAGACCTTTACCCCGGCCCAGCTCCGTGACTCCATTCTCGAGCGAGATCCAAAAGAAGATAAGCAGACGCTTTATCAAGCGGTCGTCCAGGTCTTGACCAATGGTGATGAGTTTTACAAGTCGGGTAAGGGATGGCGCTTCGATCGGAAGGGCTTTCGGCCTTCAGGTTAAATCACCGAGTCACGAACCCATCGGGTGAATTTCTGCCCTGATAGGACTCAACATTGCGACCCGACGCATTCGCCCAACTCATCGATCATACGCTTCTCACAGCCGACGCGACCCCGGATCAGATCGTCGAGTTGTGTCGAGAGGCAGACGACTTGGGCTTTAAATCGGTCTGCGTTCCTCCCTGCCACGTCAAGACAGCGGCGAGAGCCCTGGCCGAAAGTCCCGTCCTCGTCGGCAGTGTGGTCGGTTTCCCATTCGGTTTCCAAACGAGTGCGACCAAGGCGTACGAAGCGGCCCACCTCATCGACGAAGGCGCGGACGAACTTGACATGGTCATCAATATCGGTCGACTCAAATATGGAGACCTTCCGGCCGTCCTCGACGAAGTGGTCGCCGTGGTCGACGCCGCCGCGGGTCGAACCACCAAAGTGATCCTCGAAACTGGCGCATTGAGTCGTCAAGAGATCATTGAAGCGAGCCGTCTGGTGCCCAAAGCGGGAGCTCAATTCGTCAAAACTTGCACAGGTTACGGACCCCGCGGAGTGACCGTTGAAGACGTTCAAACAATCGCCAGTGCCGTCGAATCGACAGCGGAGATCAAGGCCAGCGGCGGCATCCGGAGCTATTCGACCGCCTTACAGCTGACCGAGGCGGGGGCGACCCGGCTTGGCACAAGCTCGGGGCCCAAGCTGCTTCGTGAAGCCGCAAGCGCGTCCGCCGAGTAGGTTAAAATTTGCGGATCCCGAGCCGAGACCCTTGACGAATCGGTGGTAGAGTCTTTAAAAAGAAGTTTCGGGCTGTCACCGGGCAGTTCGATTGTCTATTCAGAAGGCCGAAGTGACTCCGTCGACTGTTTTCCGCTCACCGTTTGCCGTCATAGGATGATGTCGCGATATGGAATTGGAGGGGAGAGCACTGGGCTTCCAGCCATCCGACTGGGCAATGTGGACAGCAGCTTGGCGGACAGCAGCTTGGCGGACAGTAGCTTGGCGGACAGTAGCTTGGCGGACAGTAGCTTGGCGGACAGCGGTTTGGCAGACAGCGGTTTGGCAG
The DNA here is from genome assembly GCA_964482505.1 of uncultured Planctomycetia bacterium. Classification (GTDB taxonomy): domain Bacteria; phylum Planctomycetota; class UBA8108; order UBA1146; family JAJFFE01; genus CAYZYD01. The sequence goes on from CAYZYD010000522.1 coordinate 1,813, forward strand.
ACAGCGGTTTGAATGTAGCCTTTTTTGCGGGGAGTCCTTAGACTCCCCAAGATATGCCGGATTCACCTCGGGTTTCTGCTCAAAGTCGGCAGCCGTAACCATGCCATGATCAAAGAAGGAGCGGGGTCGGGTGCTCAGGAAGTCTGGGTTCAAGAAGACCCTTCACTTCAGCCGCTTTATGGAGCGTTGACAGTGCCTATTGTCTTGAGAAGCCGGGTTGAGTAACCGTCTATGAGAAAAGCCGAGTATGAATAAGACGCGGAAGCAATCAGCGAGGATCCCATTCCAAGTTCGCCTGGCGATGAGCCAGCGCAAATCTCAAGCAGCTCATTTCGCTCTTCGGGCGACCCCTCGAAGCGACCTGAGTGACCAAAACCGAAGCCTCCGGCTGAGATTGTCGAGACTCTGCTCCAGTCTTGTTTCCGAGAACTACCAAGTCAATCGCTCTGGCCACTCCCAACCCCCAATTCAAAACGAGAATTCAATGCACTCTCCTGGAATCAACCAAGAATCCCTGCCAAGGAGGACCGATGATTATTGATTCCCCCTACCCCTCGAGCGAAGGCTCGGGAAAATCGTCTGATCTCAAGGGCCTGAGTCAGGCGGATTTGCTCGCCCGAGCCGAAGAACTCGAAGAGACGATCGAGACGATGCGGCGACGGCATCAAATCGAGCTCCGCCGGGGGCTCGAAGGCGGCGGCAACTCCGCCCCCAACCACGCCCTCGGGACGGGTTCACCGACCCATAGCCACCCGGACGGCTATGACGCGATTACCTATCAGCGGGTCGCCGTCCTGATCGACGTCCAGAACATGTATTACGCCGCCCGAAACCTCTACAACTCGAAGCTCGAGTTTTCGAAACTGCTCACCACACTCGTTCGCGGACGAATTCTGACGAGGGCAATCGCTTACATCGTCGAGCGTCCAGGTATGGAGCAAGAGAAGTTCGTCGAGGTTCTTCGTCGAAACGGCTACGAGGTCCGCAAAAAGATCCTGATCGAACGCTCTGACGGCTCCCAAAAGGGTGACTGGGATCTCGGGATCGCACTTGATGCGATCGCCCTATCGGACAAGGTCGACGTCGTCGTCCTGGTAACCGGAGACGGCGACTTTGTCACGCTGGTTCACTTCCTCTCGCACCGCGGACTCCGAGTTGAAGTCGCCTCGTTCCCCGAGACCACGGCGCTCGAACTCATCCGATCCTCGGTCTACTACCACCGACTCAACGAGCGAGTTCTGCTCCCTGGGGGTCAGTTTCAAGCTCCCGAACGACGCGAGTCGGATTCCCCCGACGACGATGATCACGACGAAGAAGAGCTCGAACCAGCAGCAACTACCGGTGGGCGCCGGCCCGGACGCTCTCCGATCGACGATCTCGACCTCGACGACGAGGACGACGACTTTAGTCTCTGAAAGTCTCCGCATTATCCTGAGCCTGTTCACAGGCTCAGGATAATTCCGGGACGCCGGTGTTACGGTGAAAAAGGGCGTCCCCGGGTGTCCCTTTTTCTTGCTCAGTCGACTGGCGTTTTGGGAGGCTTTTGCTCTTTGGGAG
>CAYZYD010000523.1:0-3357 GCA_964482505.1 uncultured Planctomycetia bacterium
GACCCGAGATTGCCGCGATCGAGTCGATAGAAAACGTAATCCGTTCCCCGGGTAGGAATGGGGCAAGGGTCGCGATACTGACTTCGGCCCCCCCGGAGAAGAGATTTTGAAAGCTTAGGGTCCGAATCCCGCTGCGATCTCCGTTCACGCGAACGGTACTGCTCGATGGTGAGAAGGGGTCAAAGGGCGAATCGAAAGTTGCTGAGAGCGTTCGCCGAAAACCAACGTCAGGAGTTTCGGGAGGCGGGGAGAAGCTCTCGACCCGATATGGAATCGGAGCCGGAGTGGCGACGCGAAAGGAGGCGGCAAAGTCCCGTAGGCGTTTATCTGACTGCGATCGAATCGAGTCGGTCAAGACGACCCTATAGTCGCCGTCGGTGAGCCCGTCGGGCGGGGTAAATACCGCCTTTTGGGTGATACCTTCATAGGTCACGTCACCCGAGACTCGGACTCCATTCGATTCGACATAAAAAGACTCGGCGGTGATCGTCGAGGCGTCCATCTCGCGGTCGAAGCGCACTTCGACTATGTCGGGAGCTTCGCTGAGCTCAGAACCGTCGGCCGGTACGACCTCAGAGACTTCGCTATTGGGACGGTCGCAACCACAGATCCCGCCTGCGATCAAAAAGGCTGCCAGTAACCACTTCTCAAACTGCATCAAGATCGACTCCCTCGCTATGAGGGAGTAGAAGCAATTCGAGGGCCCCGCTTCGAAGAGCTCCCTATCGCCCCCCAGCGCGATCCCAGAGCTTGACTCTCGGGCACTTGGGACGGCACTGTCTATTTGCTTTGCAAACTTTATGGCGCCCTTGCGCTACTCTAGAACTTGGTGTCTCCTTTATTTCTTGCGAACCTCGAAAGAAAATTGGCTGCCGGTGCAGATCGTCCTGATCGACAATTACGACTCCTTTACGCACAACCTCGCGGCGGCCTTTCGAACCGTCGCCTTAAGCCATTCCTTTAAAGCGAAGAAAATCCCCGAGGTCACAGTAATTCGAAACGACGAGTGGTCACTCGAAGAGCTCCGAGAGTTTAAACCCAGCGTGCTCGTGATCTCTCCGGGACCCGGATCACCGCGCGGGCCGAGCCGAACGGGGGGGACGGGGTTGAGTGAAGCGGCTTGCACGTACTTTCGAGGGAATGTCCCCGTCTTTGGGGTCTGCCTCGGTCTCCAGCTTCTGCTCGCGATGGATGGGGCTCAGGTGGGGGTCTCGGATGAGCCCGTGCACGGCAAGACAAGCCTGATCGAGCACGACGAACGGGGGCTCTTTGAAGATTGCGAGAACCCGACCCTCGTGGCGCGTTACCATTCGCTCGGCGTCGCGGTCGAAGCGCTTCCGTCCGGTTGGGATCTCACGGCCTGGAGTTCAGACGGCCTCGTGATGGCGGCACAACACCGATATGAACCGACTTACGCGGTGCAATTTCATCCGGAGTCCTTCATGACTCCAAAAGGACCGCAGCTGATCGATCGATTCCTTGCGATCGCCGAGCGTAGAATCGGGACCTCCAAACGACGTACACGTCGTCAACGACGGACTCAACCCTCGCAGCTCGAATATTCAGACCAGGGATCGCAACCACGGAGGGAAAGCTAGATGGAGCGAGATCTCGGCTTTGCGGGGATCCAACATATTTGGGTGATCGTCGAGCGCTTCTACCAAGTCAAGCAACTCTACGGGCGTCAGTACGAAGAGTACGAGCAGATGGTCGCGGAATACGTGGAGGAGACGGGATTGCCTCGCGAGGAGATCCGTCTAGGCCCCGAAGAGCTAGCGCGATTGCTCAATTTCAAAGAGCTCGAGATGATTCGCGATTCGTACCTCAATCCGCTGAAAGAGGCCTGCCATGAGCTCTTTCGAACCGAAGACTCAACCGACCTCCTCGACCGTCTCGTTTCGGACATCTTCCACGAGCTCAGCATTCTCAAGGAGGAGCATTACAACATTCTGACGTATGAAGCGCAGCCGACAGGGGAACTCGATCGTCTCGAGCAATCGACAATTCTCGACGAAGTTCACAAGATGTTTCCGATCAAAGTGCACCGACTCAAGCACCTCTTCGCCCTCGCACAGAAGCGGATGGAGGCGACCCTCGGGCGCCACCGAAAGAACGAAATTCTCATCCGCAGTCTCTATCTCAATCGAGACGGGTTTGTTCGTGATGCCTACCCCGGTGGTATTGTGCACTTTTACGAATTGATTTTTGGGAAGGGAGCTGCGATCAGCGGTTTCGAAGCGGCGGGGAGATCGTTTATGAAGGCGGGTTTCTACCACCAGGCGATCCAGTGTTTTGAGTCGGGACTCGAACACCAGGGTCACCTCGAGGAGAGCGCGCCGTCTGAATCTGCGGCGTCTGAGGTGACTCAACGATTTTCGAATTGGATCAAAGAGTGTCGAGATCGTCGGCACGCGCTGGAGTTGGATGTATGAGTCGACCTGACTTCTCGGTACGGCTCGAATCCGCAGTCTTCCGAAAGAGTTCGCGGCTCGCCGTCGGGCTCGATCCCGATCCAGCGCGATTTCCAGAGTCGCTCAAGAAACTCCCGGTTCTCGAAGCGATGCGGATCTTCTGCCAGCAGGTCATGACGAGTTGCCGCGAATACTCGGCTGTCCTCAAGCCTCAAGCGGCATTCTTTGAGCGTTACGGAGTGGAGGGGATTGCGCTTCTGCGCGAGGTCCTCGAGACCGCTCACGACGACGGTTGGATCGTTATCCTCGACGCCAAACGGGGGGATATTGGATCCACCTCAAGAGCCTACGCGCAAGCCTATCTCGGCGATGACCCGCAGAGCTTCGGCCCCTTTGTCGACGCCCTGACGCTCAATCCCTATCTCGGCCCCGACGCGCTCGAACCCTTTGTCGATCTTGCGCTCTCGCAAAAGCGCGGGCTCTTCGTGCTCGCTCGAACCTCAAATCCGGGAGCTCTGCTCCTGCAAGAGGCGCGGACTCTCAATCCGAGTCGGGCCGAGTCCTACAGCGTTTCGGAGACGGTTGCCTTGTGGGCGGACGAACACCACCGCGATCTCGAGACTCGATACGGGGCGATCGGGCTCGTCTGCGGCGCGACTTATCCCGACGTCCTCGCTCGCTTTCGTGAGCTTTCACCCAAATCGTGGCTCTTATGTCCCGGGATCGGAGCCCAAGGCGGCGATCCGGAGCAGGTGCGGGCAGCTTGCGATTCCGAAGGTGGAGGCGCCCTCTTTCCGGTTTCTCGGAGCGTGATCTACGCCTATGACTTTTCTGAAAGCGATTGGGAGGGCGCGATTCGCCGCGCGGCCGCTCTTCAGCGCGACGAGATTGAGCGGGCCCTTCCGGCGCACCGAGACCCCGGTGCCGCAGAGCCCCACGAGCGCAA
>CAYZYD010000524.1:0-3354 GCA_964482505.1 uncultured Planctomycetia bacterium
GGGATTTACCGGGGGCGACGGGTTTCTCACCAAAGCAACGACGCGGTTGAGCGTGAGCCCGCCGGGTATCGCTGTGGCCTAGGTCGTTGAGGATCGTATCGGTTCGTCTGACGCCGCGGGCGGACGCTTAACGACTTCGTAGCAGCGGGCTAAGGCTCAGGGATGAAAATCGCGGTGGTCAGCGATTGTCGGGATAGGGTGATGACTCTTTCCCCGGAAATACTCTCTGAGGTGTAGCGGATTCGATAGCTGCCGACCGGAAGATTGATTCGGTCGCGCATGCTGCCCCTCAGAGTCAGGCTTGGGACATCCCAATCGGTCTCAATCGGTTCGATCGTGACTCGAAAATCGAGAGGCTCCCTCGGTAGCCAAACGATCTTGAGTTGCCGAGACGGCGAGAGCTGGGTCGAGACGTTCGCTTCTCCGCCTCCGAGCCGGACAAAGGCGGCTTCGTCTCGGTCGTGGATCGCGAGCAACTTGAGGCCCGGCGGCAACTCGAGGATATCTGAGTCGGTATCGATTTCGAGCCAGAGACCGCTCGGGCTGAGTGCGAAGGCGCGCAACACATCGAAGGCGCCGCGCTTTTTTCGCTGGACCGAGAGTTTGAGTCGCTGGGCGGAGCCGACGCTGATCTGCTTAACCTGCCCCGGTTCGATCTGAATTGGGAAACCGGCCGAGTGGTATATCGTCTCTTCAAATTGGGTCGCCGGCGTCGGCGCGATACGGATATCGAACCAACCGCGCTTGAGATGTTTCGCCTCCACTTGACCCGAGGCGTCGGTCGTGTAGGCGGTGCGATTGATTTCAACTGGCTTGAAGGCGAGCGCCCGACCCCAAGGATCGACGAAACGCAGGTAGCTCGAAAAGGATTCGTAATCGAGTTCGAGCGATTGCGGTCTCGTCCAGTCGATCGAGTAAATCTCGGCCCGGGCGGGGGTGTTGGGTTGAAACTCAAGCGTGAGGTCGCGCGATCGCGGGACCTTGGTAGTGAACCGGCCGTCGTGTCCGACCGGAACGGTCGGTAGTCGTTGACCCGGGCTGAGAGGGGTCAGAGCGCCACCGACGGCCGAATGTGCATTGATGAGTACACGACCCTTTAGCGTCACGACATCTCGGTAGACGCAGCGGAGCTGGTTGAGTCCTCCTTTGAGAACCAACGACCGGTAGTCGCGGTAAGCGCTGATCGACCCCTTGCGCGGGTGGCGAGAGATCGCGCCCTCACTCCAGTTTTCTACCGTCACATGTTTGAGCCCGCTCCCGAGTCCGGTCAAGAGAGCCATTCCGCGCTGGTCGGTCATCGCATACTCCCCCTCGCAACGCACGAGGAACGAAGGTCGCGGCCGTCCTTGGGCATCGACAACCACGACGCGGAGATCGCAACTCCGCTCAAGCGCGACTTCGAGTCGATCTTGATCGGCCTTGGTCAAAAGCTCTTCGACGGTGCGACTCGCGTACCCGGGACATTCGATAACAAAACTCTGCGTTGCGCTCTCGATACCGATGACAATCTTGCCTTGAGCGTCCGAGGGTTTCGAATTCTCTCCCGATTGGATGTTCGAACAGATGGCTCCTCGAATCGGACGGCCGTCGAGATCGACAATTTTGAGGGCGACCCGACGCGGGCCCGGCGTCAACTCGGCGAGCAGTTCGGTCGTCTCGCCCGAGTAGAGCTCCGCGCGGACGAGCCCGCTCGGGCCAAACCCGGGAGCCGAGATCCGGAAGTTCGCCGTGCCTTCGGGGAGTGGCTCGATCCTGAGTCGACCCTGTTGAACCTCGTACTGACCACCGAAGAGCTCGCCCGGGATCGTCCATTCGTCGGCGACTGAGTCGTCATCGATCGCGGTGAGTTCGACCGATTCGGGAAGCGAGACCCCTTGGGTCTCAAAGCTCACGAGGAGGGTAGCTCCGGGGTCGAGCCGGATCGAGTTGGGAATTTCACCAGGGCTCCGGTAGGCGATCTCGACCGCAGGTAAGCCGCGGTAGGTGACAACAATCTCCCCCGGAGATTGCGGAACGTTTTCGTATGAGAAATCACCGGTCTCGTCGGTTTGGACTCGACGCGGCTCTCCGCCCTCGGGTTTGACGACGACCTCGGCGGCCGGAGCGGGTTCGCCGTCGTCGAGAATCACCTGTCCCGAAACCGGGATCCCTTCGGGTAACTTGAGCTCGAGCTCGACTGTTTCGTCTTCGCGGACTTCGACTCCGACCGGAAGCCCCGTGAAGTGTCGACTCTTCTCGAGTGTCAGCGCGTAGGATCCCGGAATCAGCTCCTCAAAGACGAACACACCCTCGGCGTCGCTTGTTGCGCGAGCTTCGGGAAGGAGAGCGGTTTGGCGGCTCAAGTGGTCGGTCTGCGGCTTGAGCGTCAGCTCGAGTCCGCCGACTCCGCTGCCATCTGAGGTTGCCGCGAGAACTCGGCCCTCGACGCGACCCGGCTGCTTGAGTCGCACCGTTTCGAGAACGCGATGTTCCCCGGCGGTCAGCGCTTCGACTTCGACGATTTGAGTCGCTTTCACCGGGTTTGGTTCGGTGGTCGCGCGCGCGATCAGTCGCAGTTCAAGCGTGAGTCCGGCCGGCACTGTCGTAAATGAAAATTGATCCGAATCGAGAACTCGAGTCGCGCCAAAGTTGCGACCCGTCAGCGCTAGCGTCAGTTGGTGATCCGACCGTTCGGAGCGGACGACGGAACCGCTGAGTTTTGCTACCGGCTTGAGATAGAGTTCGACGGGGTTTGAATTCGTGACCGAAAGTGTGCTGGGCAGATAGCCGGGCGCCGATCCGCGAAGTTCGAGTGGAGGAACGCCGCGAAGCCGCAGCGCCCGATAACCTTCCGCATCCGTGGTGCCCGACCGCAGAGGTCGCAAGCTTTGAGCTCTCGAAAGCTCGATCCTCGCGCCTTCGATCGGGCGGGAATCGAGGGCTGACCTCACCGTTACCTCGAGCCGGCCGCGGAGGGTCCCGTCGATCGGGGTTGATCGAGGGCTCAGCGCCTCGAGCGGAAGGGGAAAGCGGGTCTCCCGATTTACGGGCAGCTGCACGATGGCGATGAGCCCGATAACGACGAGAAGGGCGGGTCCTCCCCAATAACCGTAGGACTTTCGGTTTCGTCGGGTCATCAAGCTCTCTTACGACGGTAATCGGGACGATGCTCACGGCCCTGAGCAAAATATACGGGCCCACCCCGCACTTATCGGGTGGCGGGGCGCGCGGAGATCAGGGTGAGATCTCTCCGCGGGTCCGACATCGTTCCAACCTTTGGGGCCAGAACCAATTGAGTCCCAGCAATTTGGACAGCGCCCGGCCTAGCAGCCCGTTGAAAAACTCATTCCGCGCGGGAGGCCGAGCTTCCTTCGC
>CAYZYD010000525.1:0-3352 GCA_964482505.1 uncultured Planctomycetia bacterium
ATGAGTCCGTTGAGCAAGTGCTCCGATGATCGCTGGCTATGAACAATAGTCAGTAGTCATAGGTGCAGTTCAACTCTGTGGGGTCGCGCTCGCTAAGCGAAGTTCCCGGTGAGCGGGAACGACATGTCAACCGTGGCGGCCTTGTAGAGTCTCTTTATTTGAGAGCACTTCCATAAGAGTTTTAAAGACGGCTGAGTGCTCGTTCCCACGCCGAGAGAGAGCGTTCGATCAGGTCGGTGGGAACTGCGTAAGAGAGTCGGAAGTAGCCGCCGCGGCCAAAGCCTCGGCCGGGGACGACGAGGATTCGTTCCTCGACGAGTCGGCGACAAAACTCGGTTTCGTCGGGAATCGGGGACTTGGGAAAGAGATAAAAGGCGCCCCCGGGCTCGACGATTTCGAGGCCGCGTTCGCGCAGAAAGGGGATCAGGATGTTCTTGCGCTGCTCGTAGACCCCGACGTCGACCGCGAGATCTTGGAAGTCTTGAATCGCAAGCTGAAAGAGGCTCGGGGCGTTGACAAAACCGAGAGTGCGATTGGCGAAGGTGCAAGCAGCGCTGAGCTCGGCGGCGTCAGCCGCTTGGGGTGAGATCGCAAGAATGCCGATGCGCTCTCCGGCCAGGCCGAGATCTTTGGAGTGCGACGTCACCGAAATCGTATGAGGATAGTAGCGCGGGATCTCGGGGCAGGTGAAACCGGGGTAGACGATCTTGCGGTAAGGCTCGTCCGTCACGAGATAGATCGGCGATCCATGTCGTTCGCTAGCGCGCGCAAGGACGGCCGCCACCCCTTCGATCTCAGCTTGGGTGTACACGCGCCCTGTCGGGTTGTTGGGGGAGTTGATAACGACGGCGCGCACCCGTTCGTCGAGCACTTGCTCGAGCGACTCGAGATCGGGTCCGAAAGAGTCGTCGGTTTCCGCGACCACCATCTCGCCCTGATGGTTAGCGATATAGAATCCGTACTCGACGAAGTAGGGAGCGAGCACGACCACGCGGTCGCCCGGGTCGAGGATCGCCTTAAAGACGACGTTAAGGGCTCCCCCCGCCCCAACCGTCATCAGGACCTGCGAGGCCTCATAGTCGAGGTCGGTGCGCCCGGCGAAGTTGGCGGCGATCTTTGCTCGAACCTCGGGCCAACCCGCATTGGGCATGTAGCGGTGAATCCCTCCCGGCTCCGCTTGCGTGAGTTCGCGCAATCGATCGAGAAAGGCGGACGGAGGGGGCAGGTCCGGGTTTCCGAGCGAGAAGTCGAAAACCTGGTCGGCGCCGTGCTTCTCTTTCAGGCGCCTCCCCTCTTCGAACATCTTCCTGATCCATGATGAACTTTCGATGGCGCTTCTGACCCGATTTGAGATCGGCATATCGTGGTCCTTTTGAGTTTGAGAATAGCGAGACGGTCGGGCCGGTGAATCGAGGGGCTTACGCGGGGCCGCATTGCTGAGCTTGCGCGGTCGACTCTAACCTAACACAGCCAGGCGCCGGGTCGAATGGTCGTCACCTCTGTCCGAGGATCGGGAAAGGGCTCTCTTCGGCTGGAGGTCGCCGTCCCCACCCAAACTTCTCGAGCGTGAGGAGCCCCTCCTCGACTGATTCGAGATCGGTCCCGGCTTCGAGCCAGAGGACAACTTTGAGTTGCGTCCTTTGGGGATTGAGTTCGGGGAGACAGGCCTCCCAATCGATCTCGCCGCGGCCCGGGACGACTCCGCCGCGTCGTCTGTTTCGATCGGTGAGCGAGACCCCTTCGAGCCGCTCAAACCCGGGAAGCGGTGCCCCTGTCAGGGGAAGTCTTCGCCCCAGCTCGGCCACATTGAGCGCGTCGAGTCGCCAGCTGAGTCGACTTCCGCGAAACTCATCGAGCAAGCTCTCCAACTCGAGGGCGGGGATGCGATCGAGCTGGGCGGGGGTTTCGAGCGCGAAATCGAGCTCGAAACGCTCGGCTCGATCGAGCAACTCCTCGAGCGAGCGGCGGTAATTGTCCAAGGCGGCTTGAGTCTCGCCACTCCGCCGTCGCTCGAGAAGTTGTGTCTCTCCGAGCGGCGGATACTGGCCACTCTCGGCCGCGGCCTGTTCGTAGCTATCGAGGAGTTCTCGCCAGTCGTCCGCAAACGGAATCGGCTCGCCGGGCCAGACGACACTCCGCGCTTCAAACCGCGCCGCCCATTCGAAGGAGCGAGCCGCAATCGCGACCGCCTCGTCGCGTTCGGCCGAGTCCGCGGCGGTCAATCGGGGTAGTTTCGAGCGACGTTTTTGCTCGCTCTCCTTGTCCGTCTGGATCGTCGGCCCTCGGATGCTGTCGACCGGTCGGCCCCCACGGTAAGCGACCCACTCGTGAAGCCTGCTTTCGGCGACGGGATGGCCAATCTCGAGCGAGTCGATCGAGCACTCGGCCAGGGCTTTCGCGTCGACGGTTCGATTCGTGCTCAAGAATGAAGTGTTGAGGCAGAGCATTCGGATGTTTCCTCGATTCGTCCCCAAGACAATGTCATGAGCACTCTTAAACCAGCGAGTTTGGACGTCAACAACTTGTGATACCACCCTTTTGGACCACCCGTTTGTATTCTGCGGGCATTCACTCGAAATGGCCCCTGCGTTCCTCGTCGAGACTGAATTGCAGGTCGAAGTTCTCGTCGCGGCTTGTTTTTGAGCGTTCTCCTACGTTTCTGACTAGCAAGACGAGCCTCGACTGCTCGGCCGAGTACGAGGCCCCGAATCCGCCGGAGAGATCTTGCTCGAAATTGGCTAGTCTCCATACTCGGCCGCGACTGAGCGCGATTTAGAGTGCGCGCGCTCGCTCCGCTCTCTTAACGGGTTTGACGCACTGACGCGATCCAATGTGTTGTTTCCTAAGTTTGTTGAATGATCCCGAGACCCTCGACGTCTCCAGGCGGGTTTGCAGCTCCGGAGCATGTGCCTTCCACTTGCGCCGCTGCACCGAGCCAGGATTACCGAGGCCCCGCACCCAGTTCAACGAATGGAATGGAACAGGGCACTAACCTGGGAGTCACATGTCCTCGAAGTTGCGAAACTCACTTTGGCGTACGCCGTCGCTCACCCTCTCGGTATTGACGCTTTCGATCGTGCTGCTTTTCAGCTGCGGGGGGCGCGAGCTGACTCCCGACCTCGGTAATCTCTACTCAGAGGCCGCTCAACGCACCGACTTCGATCGCAACCCGGTCATGGTGATCCCCGGCATCCTCGGATCTCGCTTGATGCAGGGAGAGCAAGTCGTTTGGGGAGCATTCTCGGGCGATTACTCCGATCCCGAAAAACCGGACGGCGCCCGTAAGATTGCGCTCCCTATGGTCGAAGGCAAGCCGCTCTCAGAACTCCGAGACGAGGTTTACCCGAACGGC
>CAYZYD010000526.1:0-3343 GCA_964482505.1 uncultured Planctomycetia bacterium
GGGGTGATCGGGGTAGACTCAATCAACGACCGTTGACACATGGTCTCGAGTCGACCGGACTCAGTGAGTTGATAGATCCCACCTCGATCGGCCGGGATCAGAGCAAAGAATCCACTGATGGCTTGATCGAGTAGATCACCCTCGGAATCGATTGACCGAATCATGCCAGTCCACTCGGAGATGAGGTCCCAAAAGCGTCGGCCGGCGAGAAGGTGCGGCCGGGCTGCGAGAGACTCGCCGATCGGAGGAAGCTCGACCGACGAGCGAGTCGAATCGGGAGCGTAGAGCGACTCGACTTGGAGGGTGTAGTCACCCAGCTGGATCCGGTCGCCCACGAGGACAGGCAGCGAAACCGTGGGCCGACCGTGAACTCGAGGCGGATTCTTGCCACCGAGGTCTTGGAGAATCCACTGACCATCCCGGCAAATAAAAGCTACGTGATTCCGCGAAACCGAGTTGCTTTCCAGGCAGAGATTCGCGGATTTGTCGCGCCCGACGACGAACGGTGAAAAATCGATCGTCACGCTCTGCTGTTCCGTTGAGGGTTCCGCGATATTGAGCTTGAGCCACGGAGTTTGATCGTCCAACTTTTGTTTCCTCCCGATCCCGAGCAAAGAGACTCAGGCTGGGTTATCGATACTGTTGACAAGCCCGGTGACAAGCCCATTCGGTGGGGTTGCCGATGGTCAAGGCGTAAAAGGTGCGCCCTGGAACTCGAGCTGCGCACGAGCAGGCTTCCGGCGACCCGGCTCACTGCTCGAGTCGCGAGCAGTCGCTGATTGTAAGGCTTCGAGGGGGTGGTGCAATTCCAGCCGAATCCTAGCACTAGCCCTGGATCAAAGTGCCGCTTCTCGAGACACTTACTGAGTGATCTGCGGCAGTCGAGTGTTGGAAGCCGAGATCATCTCGTATTCTCTTACAGTGGTATGTCCGAAGCCCGAGGGACTTCGTCGACTGAGTACCCATAATCGGGACCGAACCCACGACTGTAACCCCAAAGGTCGTTGATTGGATCAGCCTTGAAGATCGTCTCCTTGAGCTCATTCGCTCTAGTCGCCCTGACCGGCCTCACCTCGTGCACACTGCCCTACCGCACGTTTTCCCTCGAGGACGAAGAGCCCGCCCGCCGGTCTCCTAATGTCGTCGAATCCGTCGACACCCACGGACTCCTGCTCTCAGCTAAATTACTCTATCGATCTGAAGACTGCGTCAACTACTTCGGTCATCCCTTGGTTACCGACGACATCGTTCCGATCTTGATCATGATAGAAAACCCCGGGAAACGGGATTTCTTGCTCCATCGAGATAAGGTTCGCTGGATCGTAGGCAGCACCGAGATCAGCCCGATCGATCCCGAGAGCCTGATTCGGGAGTATCGGAAGTCGCAGCTGCCTTCTTATCTCGGGCTGCCTCTAGTCATTCCCTACCTTGTGAGTCGCTCTCAAATCGCCGAATACAACTTCGATCTCACCGAAGACTATTCGAGAAAAGCCCTGCCTGAAACTATCCAAATCAGAGCGGGAGACTTACCATTCAGCTACGCCGTCTTTTTTGAGATCGGACCGGAACAGTCGCGTCAACTCGGTCGCAAATCAGAACTGCTGATCCCGCTTCGCCTGAAGGCTTTGCCTGATCAAGCGGGTGGTGATGAACGAGTTGAAATCGGCCTCCCGTAATAATGCTGAGACGAAACGACAGACATTTCGATCGCGGTGTCGGTAAGAGACTCCGGTTGTTACCGCAAAAAGCGCTACCGCATAGAGCTAAAGGGAGAGTCACTCCTGCCTTCGTCCGAGCGGCTTCTGCTCCAGTGCTGCTCGTGCTCTCACTTCTCTTCGGCTCGAGCTGTGTCACCAACGACCAGCTTCCCGAAGATGTCGAGCGCTCGATGCAGCTGGCCAAGCAAGAACGGTCCCTCGGTCACTACGCGGCTGCGATCGACAATTACGATTTTTCGGTGCGAAGCCATCCTAAGCTGCCCGCACTTTTGATCGCACGCGCCGACTGCCGAGCCGAATGGGCACTAATCACCTCAGGGAAGGAAAGGCAGGAGCTTCTCGAGCTTGCTCTCGTCGACTACGAATCGGCCGAGACTTACTCAGAAGATAGAAGCGACATTTTCTACTGCCGTATTCAGCAGCTCGAACTCCTCAACGGGCTCGGCCGCTACGAAGAATGTCGCGATCGCGGCGCGGTCTACCTGGGGCAGGGGGTCGCCCAAGCAAATCTCTACGTCGGGCTCTCTGTGCTCGATCAAGTACACGCCGAATTCGCGATCGACGAGCCGGTCGAGGTAGAACAGACAGAGGCTCGGGCCCTACTCAAGAAGGCTCGCGAGTATTTCTACGAGGCGAGAGCGGTGGGCTTGCACGACTTCCGGCTCTTTGCGGGGATGGGAAATATCGGAATCCACCTATCCGATCCGATTCCCGAGGAACTCCAGGTGGCCGCCAAAATAGCCGAAGATCGCGTCCACTATCTCGAGGCGCAAATTGAGAAGCTGAGCTCGCCTTCCGAGGAGTCAGAGTTAGATCCGACCGAGGCCTCCGCGATCTCAGAAGAGACTCGAGCACAACTTCTAAAGGCGCGTCAAAACCTACTCGAGGCCCAGCTCAGGACAGCCAAGGGGCAGAGTGTCTATGCCCTCTTCCTGCAGGGGGTGAGCTTAGAGACAACCCTCGAGGGTGAGAACCGCGGGGCCGACGAGCGATTCCTCGAAGCCTTGAAGATCGACTCCGAGCTCGGCTCCGAATTCGATCCCATATATTTGCGGCTCTTTCGCGGCTTCAAAGAGCGCAGCAATACCAACCTTCCCATGCTTGAATATCTCGTCGATTATCGCGGTGGCAATGTGATGGTCTGGCGCCAAGCCCTCGATTATTTCGAGAGCGTTAGTGAGCGCAATGAACTCGTCCAATTCGGACGCGCCATCGCGAGGGGTAAGTTGGGCCGCCCCAAACAGAGCGCCGACGTCATCACCGAGTGGTTCCGGCAAACGGGGCCGTCGGTCGAATCGCTCCTCCGTTGGGTCGATCGAGCCCTCGAACCGCCGCCGTCCGCCGACGCCAAATTGCGCGCGGACTATCTCCTGGCTGAAAATCGCTGTCGCAATTTGGCCGAAGGAGTCCTCCTCCTCGATTCAGATCGAGAGTCCTTTCGGAATCGCCTACACGCAGGCGCCCTCTATCTCGATCGCGATAGCTCTCGCTATCTCAAACTTGCCGAGGCACTCGCGGTCAAGCTCGCGGAGGTGATCACAAACTCGGAGAAATCCGAGGTATCCAATGAGGACCGCGACCTCGAGGCGATCTACACGGGCGTGCTCGCCATGCCCCTCTGGCTG
>CAYZYD010000527.1:0-3337 GCA_964482505.1 uncultured Planctomycetia bacterium
AGGCAGTGAAGAGGATAGAGAAATGGAGATTCGTTCGCATGGGTCACGGTCCTTTCGTGAAGTTGAGGAGAGGGTGATTCGCGCGATCAGGAGGGATATTG
Organism: uncultured Planctomycetia bacterium; assembly: GCA_964482505.1. Classification (GTDB taxonomy): domain Bacteria; phylum Planctomycetota; class UBA8108; order UBA1146; family JAJFFE01; genus CAYZYD01. The sequence continues at coordinate 102 of CAYZYD010000527.1, forward strand.
CCGCTGAGCTGCCGACCGTTTCAGGGGCGTGCAAAAATTTGAGTTGGCTGGGTGACTGCGAAAGGGCCCTCTGAAATTTCTCGGTTTCGTCGAAACGCCCCGACGGTTGGCGGCAATATGGCCTATACTTTGGTCTCATTCTCAACTTCACCCACGGAGCCTACCTTGAGCAAACTCGAATACTTACGCCAACTTGCGACACTGCTGCTGACCAGTGCTTGCGGACTTGTCGCTGCACAAGCTCCCGGGTCCCCGCCCTTCGAATCATCGACTGTGCTCGAGCCCCTTTGGCAGCCAGGAGGCGGCGTGAGCGGCTATGGTTATAGCCCTATCGAGATCGTGGATTGGAATCTGGACGGTCAGCTTGACATCATTACAGCTTCCGAACCCATGGGTGCGATCTGGATTCATGAGGGAAATGGCAGCGGCGGGTTTCAGACAATCAGCATGGAGCTGGTTTCTATGTCACCGACTGCCGTTGTCGCCGCCGACTTTAACGAAGACGGCAAGCCTGACCTCGCGATATGTAACGGATCTGCGGGTACCGTGACGATCTGCAATACCACCCATGCCTTATACAGCTACGTACTCGACACGATCCCGACGGGGTCTCGGCCCGTCCGGGCTTACGCCGCGGATCTGACTGAGGATGGGCATCAAGATCTCGTCGTCGTCGATGAGATCGACAGCACTGTCAGCCTTCTGGTCGGCAATGGGCTCGGTAGCTTTGCGGCGCCGCAAGTGAGCTTTATCGAGATTGACGACTCGCTCGAAGCGGTATCGATCGACGATATCAACAGCGACGGACACCTCGACTTGGTGGTCCCTTGTCCAGCTATGAATTTGGTTGCCGTTCTTCTGGCGGAGAGTCCGGGATCTTTTGAGAGTCCGGTTATCTATCCGGTCGGACCTAATCCCGGCCCGATCGCCGTTGAGGATTTTGATGGCGATAGCCACAAAGACCTCCTGGTTCCCAACCGTTTCGAACCATCTCTCAGTTGGTTACGCGGAAACGGGGATGGGACATTTCTCCCCGCTCAGATGGTCCCGAGCCCAAGCCTCCCGGTCAGCGCTCGCGCCGTCAGCAACTCCGACGGCCGGGTTTTCGGCACGTACCCCCATGCGAATCTCAACTCCCTCTCCGTCGTCTATTCGCTATCGCCCTTGGGAACGGAGACTTCAGCCACATACTCAACGAGTTCGATTGTCGACTGGGTCGAGAGTGCCGACTTTAATGGCGACGGCCTCGGGGATCTGGCCGTCGTCTCCCGCGATACGGGTACGATTGAAATCCTGCTGCAATCGGCCGAATCCCTGCCCTTCCGGCGCGGCGACGTCAATAACGACGGCTGGCTCAACATTGCCGACATCATCGAATCGCTCCAATCGACCTTTAATCCTCACGGGATAGAGATCGACTGCTCCGACCGGTACGACGCGAACGACGACGGTATAGTCAACATACTAGACCCCGTGATAATGCTCGAGTCGCTCTTCTTGAGTTCGGGACCGTTGCCGACCCCGTCCCTTGAGTGTGGTAGCGATCCTACCGACGACGCACTACCGCCCTGCCGTGATATCCAGGAGTGTGTGCGTTAACCCAGCTCGCTGCTCCGACTTCTCGCGACGCGGTTCATGAATAATGCGGGCAGCCCGCACTATTCATGGTTTCGCCGGGGGGCTGGGCGAAGGAAGCTCGGCCTCCCGCGAGGAATGAGTTTTTCGGGCGGGCTGCTAGGCAAGATAGATTCCAAGACCTTAACAATGTGGCGAAGTCGGTAGGCGTTGGTGCTTTGGAATTTGCCTGCGGAATTCGAGATTGACTGCGAAACGGGAGGTTCCGGGTGGGGTTGTTCGTGGGGAACCCCAACTGAAAGGACCTTCCGGATGTGGCGACTGCTCTTATTTGCACTCTTGGTCCGACCGGCTCCGCTCGAAGCTCAGCCTTGCGACACCACCGAGCCCGAGGCGCTCGCTCTGGCGATCGTGCAGGACTATTTTCAAGTCGACGGTGCGGCGCTCTGGCTGGAAGACTCGGCGGGTGAGATCGATACGGAGAGCTACTTCGGCTCGTACGGCGTAGGCACCCAAGTTCCTATCGCGTCCGCTTCAAAACTGCTTTCGGCGATCGCAATTCTCACCCTTGTCGACGAAGGACTCATCGAGCTCGACGAACCGGTGTCGACCTATCTTCCGCAGTTTGCCGGGGTCAAAGGCACCATGACAATGCGTCAGCTCTTTTCGCATACTTCGGGGTTGCCCGGCCAAGATCCGGTTTTGGGTGATTTGAGTCTCACGCTCGAAGAGGCAGTAGATCAAATCGCTTGCTGCACGCCGCTCCTCGCGGGTCCTGGCACGCAGTTCTTCTACGGTGGGGTGTCGATGCACGTGGCCGGGCGCGTCGCCGAAGTCGTGACGGGTCAGAGTTGGAGAACTCTCTTTGAAGAGCGGGTGGCGATTCCGCTCAACCTGACCGATACCGATTACGACGGCTTTGGCGTCACCGAAAACCCACGCATCGCGGGCGGGGCGCAGTCCACGCTGCGCGACTACGCGAATGCGCTACGCATGCTTCGAGATGGCGGAGTGTTTGAGGGGCAGGTTGTTCTAACCCCCGAGGCAGTCGAGACGATGTTTGCTGATCAGACTCTTGGTGTACCCATCGTCTCTTCGCCGATTCCAGACATCCGATACGGAATCGGAGTGTGGCGCGACCTTGTCGCCTCAGACCTTTCGCCCGTAAGAATCTCAAGCCCGGGCGCCTTTGGGTTTACCCCTTGGGTCGAGGTCGATCAGGGCTATGCGGGTTGCTTTATGGTGCAATTCTTAAATGGTGTGCTCCGCCCCGATATCGTCGAGATTCAAGAGGTCAGCCGCGAGCTCTCGCTCGATTGTCTGAGTCGTGGGTCCCAGTTCATTCGAGGCGACGCGAACCAAGATCTGATCGTCAATATCTCGGACCCGATTCGAGTGCTCGACCAACTCTTCGACTTGGAGACGCCGCTCTCTTTGTGTCCCAGCGCCCAGGACTCAAATGACGATGGCCAAGTCAATATCGCCGATGCCATCTTCCTCCTCGGCTATCTCTTCGGGGAGGCGGTACCCGAACTACCCGCCCCCTTTCCGGCTTGCGGCCTAGACGAGACCACCGACCTACTCGGTTGCTCGACCTCCAGCTGTCGCTAGCAGCCCGCCCGAAAACTGCTTTCGATGCGGGAGGTCGAGAATTCGAGACC
>CAYZYD010000528.1:0-3326 GCA_964482505.1 uncultured Planctomycetia bacterium
CGTCTCACCCCCGCCGCAGACGATGTAGGGATCTTTGATCTCATTCAAACGCTTCCTCTGCTTTCGACGCCAAACGTTGCGGTGGAGATCAGCCTCGATCAAAAAGGCGGCGAGGGCGCTCACCGTGTAAATAAAAACACCGATGCCGACCACGAGAAGCAACAGGGTGTAGTTCTTGATCGTGATCCGTTGATCTTCATCGAGACCCATCGTCTCAAAATTGAAGGGCTCGTTGACGGTGCTGATCAAAACCGTCGTTCGGTAGAGACAGCGCGCATAGGCGTATTCGCCGTCGAGGAGATAGTAGTATCCGAGAGCTCCGAGATGGATCACCGAAAAAAGCACAGCCAGCGAAACGATGAGGTGCCTCGGGCTCATAGTCCTCTTGGGGAAACGAGGTGGGGGCGGGGTTAACGATCCTCAGTCGCAGGTGGGCTCGACGAATCCGCGTTGTCCACTCGCTTGGAGTCGGCGGCAGGTGCGGCGGACGGGCTCTCGCTCGTTATCTCGACCTCGGGCGCCTCGGTCGACGTAGACTCTTCGGGGCTCGACCCCGCGGAGAGTTTGAGCTGGTCGCTACTGAGCTCGCGGAATGCCTTCAAATTGGGTAGCTCGGTCGTCGAACCGAGTCCAAAACACTCGAGAAAGTAATCGGTGGTTCGATAGAGAAGCGGTTTGCCGAGACTCGCTTCGTCCCGACCGGCAACTTCGACGAGATTCCACTCGATGAGATTCTTGAGAATGGCGCCGCTCTGAACCCCCCGCAACGAGTCGAGATCGGCCCGACGGACCGGCTGCCGGTAGGCGATCACCGCGAGTGTTTCAAAGGCGGCCTTCGAGAGTCTCAGCTTCTTGGCGTTACCTCGGAGACGACGCACATACTCGTAGAGGTCCTGGGACGTCAGAAATCGATAGCCTCCACTCTCCTCGACGAGTTCGAGGCCCCGGGGACGGTAGTGCGATTTGAGCTCTTCAATCGATTGCTCGAGCTCCCGCTTCTTCGCTTCGGGGTGAAGTCTACGCAGTTGCCGGAGCGATAGCGGTTCGACTGAGGCAAACAGCAGTGCCTCGACGACGCGGCGGAGTTGCTTCGGCTTGATCGGCTCGGCGGCCCGATCGGTCGAGTCGCTCTCTTTCGAGTTCTCGCCCTTCCCCTGCGCTGGAGTACTGTCTCCGGGTTCGGGGTCTGTTTCGGCTGAAGATTCTTCTTCCGCTTTGGATATCAATCCGGCTCCTTTGGGCTGATCGGGGGGCGCGAAACCGATCTTAGCCCGCGGTTTCAGCGCTGAAAACCGCAACCTCGAGCTTTGTTGACGTTTTGTCCGATTGTCGGGGCCGCGGCCAGCTACAGATTTTCTGGGTAGAGCGTAACTGGGACTTTACGCTTGAGCCGCTCCACCACCGCTTCGATTTCCAAGAGCGATACCGGTGCTTCCTGGAGCTCTTTTCGAATGCGGTCCCGTAGCTGCTCGAGCGGCTGGGGTTTGTAACTCTCCTCGACGAGGAAGAGGTGGAGGAAGCGCTGGCTCTCTTCGAGGGGAGCGGAGACCTCGCCGGAATCGAGCTCAAAGACCGCCGCTTCGAGATCCGGATCGGGGATGCTTCCGCGTCTGAGCTCGCCCGATCTCGAGACCGCTCCACGATCTTCGAACTGCGCCGCCACCGCTTCAAACGCCTCACCCGACTCGAGTCGAATCTTGGCCGCCCGAGCCTGCTGAAAGACCTCGTTGCGCTTTTGGAGGTCACGGTCGGGCGGCAGCGGAAAGATGAGCTGCTGAACGCTCAAAAAGGGGTCCTGATAACGGCGCTTAAACCGGGTTTGGATCTGGACCTCGCCGATCTTACGCTGGGCCACCACGACCTTGCGGATCAAGAGCTCGCGTTCGATCTCGATGCGAAGGTCGCGACGGTAATCACTCAAGCTGAGCCCTTGCCGCTCGAGTTCGGCTTCGAGCCCGGCGGGCTCGCGACTGAGCCTTTCCGCCATTCGCGCCTCGATCTCCGGCTCGGGAATATCGATTCCGAGAGCCTCCGCCTCGAGCGAAAAGAGCCGCTCCTTGACCATGCCGTTGAGCGCTCGCTGTCCGTAATATTCCGTGAGGACCCGCTCTTTGAGATCGTCGCGCGAGATAACCCGCGCCCCGATAACTGCCACGGGGGGACTCGGCGCGCTCGCCGTTGAAGCGCAACCGACGAAAAGCGCTCCCAGTAGCAGGTAAGCCGCCGTCCACCCGTTATTCATCGTCGTAGACTCGCAAGATCTCGATCAACTCCGAAGTCGAGAGCAGGCCCATCTCGAGCATGTGCAAGCCGATCAATTTGTGTTCGTGCCCCGTCTGGGACTCGCGAGCCTGACGATCGAGTGCCTTGCCCACATCGTTCCGGTCGACAAAGCCGAGTCGGACGGCGATGTCGCCAAACAACTCCGACCGTTTGGACTCTTCGGTCGCTTCGGCCTTTTGACCGAAGCCATGCGGGTGCAGTCGGTGCCAGCGCCAGGCCGATTCGAGGATTGTATTGAGATCCGAAAACTGCGGCTGCCAGCCCAGAAGCTCCTGGGCTCGTTCGTTACTCGCGACGAGGACCGGAGGATCACCGGGCCGCCGCGGGCCGTGCGCGACGGCGATCGGTAAGTCTCCGACCACTTGCTCCGCTTCTCGAATCACTTGGAATACCGAGAACCCGCTCGAGAGTCCGAGGTTGATCGAGGCGCCCGCAACCCGATCGATACGATCGAGCGCCAAGAGGTGAGCTCGCGCGATATCGGTTACGTGGATGAAATCCCGAACGCAACTGCCGTCCTCGGTCTCGTAGTCGGTCCCGAAGACCGTGAACTTTGGTTGCAATCCCAACGCAGTGTTCAAGATCAATGGAATCAAGTGGCTTTCACCCGAGCCTCGATCTTCGCCGAGATCACCCGCGAGGTCGGCCCCGGCCGCATTGAAGTAGCGAAGCGCAACGTACTGGAGGGGTTGGGACGCTGCTATCTCGGCGAGGAGTTCCTCGGCGATCAGTTTGGAGCGTCCGTAGGGATTGATCGGAGCGCAGGAATGGCCCTCCTCGATCGGCACCGACTGGGGAGTCCCGTAGACCGCCGCAGTCGAAGAAAAGACGAGTCGTTCAACGCCGTTTTCGAGCATCGCCTGGACGAGGTTGAGAGTCCCCGCGACATTGTTGTGATAATAAAACGCGGGCTTCTCCACCGATTCGGGCACCACGGCGGAAGCAGCAAAGTGCATGACTGCGTCGATGCGGTAGTTCTGAAAGACCGACTTGAGCGTGCGGCCGTCGTGGAGATCGCCCGTCACGATTTCGGCTCCCGAAAC
>CAYZYD010000529.1:0-3321 GCA_964482505.1 uncultured Planctomycetia bacterium
CGAATTTGATTGACAAACTCAGTTCAGTTCGAGTAATCCCCCCGCTCGAATTTCGAGCCGAAGTCGAATAAGAGAGCCGAGTCGACTCCAAATTGCAAGTTTACGGCGATCATAGAGGCGGGGTCGGGGTGCGGCTGTTTTCGAGCCACCCGCTACCCGGGATGATCGAGATTGGCCTTTCCTTACGCCGTTGAGCGAACCAGAATCTGCACTCGTTCGATTTGTTGCCGACGAAGTGATATCGCGGCGATCCCCAGTGGTAGAGGACGGCAGCGTTGTTCCGACGAACGAGACACGAGTCCCCTAGCAGCCCGCATTATTCACGAGTCCGCTGCTGCGAAGTCTCAAAGCGTCCGCTCGCGGCGTCAGAAGGACGGATTCGATCCTCAACGACCTTCAAGGTCGCCTCCGGTCGAATCCGTCCGTCTTTCTTGCGAGCGAACGCCTTGCGACTTCTCGCTACGCGGTTCGTGAATAATGCGGGCTGCCCGAATTATTCACGAGTCCGCTGCTGCGAAGTCTCAAAGCGTCCGCTCGCGGCGTCAGAAGGACGGATTCGATCCTCAACGACCTTCAAGGTCGCCTCCGGTCGAATCCGTCCGTCTTTCTTGCGAGCGAACGCCTTGCGACTTCTCGCTACGCGGTTCGTGAATAATGCGGGCTCTAGAAACCTCGAATCTGAGATCGCCCAACTCGTCATCCGCGGATCTCTCGTCCCGGGTTGGGGGCTCGTCGTTTTGCTCGCGCTCACCCTCGGCTCGGCGAGCCCAGCCCAAACCCCAACCCTACCCGTCTTAATCCCGAACCCGGCCGATCTCGAAACGGTGATCCGGCTCAATACCGGAGAGTGGCTTAAGGGTCGCATCGAATACCTCAATTACGCGCGGCTCTACTTCGATAGCAATAAGCTCGGGAAGGTCAATTTCGATTGGAACGACGTCCACTACCTCCGCTCGACCGAATCGTGCGAATACGTCTTCTCCGATGATCTCAAGATCCGAGGCCGGGGCATCGTCAATCGAGAATCTGTGCTACTGACCTTACCCGGGGATGAAGAGCGAGAATTCTCGCGGAGTAGTTTGCTCGCCATCTACCCAGGGTCTCGGGGTCAAGCTCGCTGGATCGGTCGGATCTCCGGAACTCTCGATACTACGAGCGGAAACACCGAAGAAAATACGCTCGACGTCACCGCGGAGATTCGCCGCCGCGCCGGAAGCCTCTCGATGGAGTTCGACTTCACGGGAAGCTACAACGAAGCGGACGGCGACGAAAATCGACGCAGACTCTTCAGCGCGCTTCAATTCAACTACGATCTCACCCGGCGACTCTTCCTTGCGATCGCGCGCACCGACGCCACCTACGATAAGTTTCAAAACCTCGACTACCGAATTCGCCTGAGTACCGGTCTCGGCGTTAACCTGATCCGCGGTAACCGTGTCAACTGGCGCATTCAAGCCGGACCCGCTCAAGAGTTCGTCCGGTATCGAGAAGTCACGGGTAATCAGTCTCGTCAGGAGAGCAACCGAGGGGCCATCTTTACCACGGTGCTGGATTGGGAGATCACCAACGACGTCGACTTTCACTTCGAGACCTTGAGCTTTGTCAGCACCGAGAACTCAGACAACGCCAACCACATTCTGACGGCTCGCCTCTCGCTTGACCTCATCGAGGACTTTGACCTCGACCTCACCTTCAAGTACGAACGCAATGAGAACCCCGAGCGAGATGAAGCGGGCCGCCTTCCCGAGCGAGACGACTTTCGCTTTCTCGTCGGCCTCGGCTACGAGTTTTAGCAGCCCGCATTATTCACGAGCCCGCTACTGCGAAGTCGCAAGGCGTCCGCTACGCGGTTCGTGAATAATACGGGCTAGCCGGTTAGCCACTTGCTCTCCTCGCGCTCTTCACTTTGGGCGGTTCTCTTCCGTTTTTGACTCCCTTCCCCGCCGACTCGTCATAAGGTCTGGCTCCGCCGATCCCCAAACCGAACGCGGTGTTCTCTTGGCCTACTTTCGCGTCTTCTTCGAGCACCCGAGGCTCCTGGCCTTCGGGTTTCTCTTCTCGCTCATCTCGAGCTTTGGGCAGACTTACTTCATCGCCCTCTTCGGAGAGACACTGCGGACTTTTCTCGATCTCGACAATGCCCACTACGGCTACCTCTACAGCGCGGCCACGCTGACGAGCGCCCTGCTCCTCCCTTGGGTCGGACGACTGATCGACCGCGTCGATCTGCGCTGGTTCGCGTCGCTTGTCTGTCTCGGCCTGGCTGCGGGTGGGCTGCTGCTGGCGTCGGTTCCCTCGGTTCCGCTTCTCTTCGCCGCCTTTCTCGCTCTCCGGCTCTTTGGGCAGGGCCTTTCCGGGCACACCTCGACGACCACGATGGCGCGCTACTTCGAACTCGAGCGGGGTAAGGCGATCAGTCTCGCCTCGCTCGGCTTTCCCGTCGGCGAAGCAACCCTTCCTCTAGTCGTAGTCACTCTGCTCGCTTACCTCGAATGGCGATCGCTCTGGATCGCCATTGCGATCTTCATCGGAGGCGTGGTGCTCCCGCTCTCGTGGTGGCTGCTTCGGAAGGTCGACACCGACCCGCGTTCGGCCAGCTCTTCGCCGACTGCGGCGAGCGAGGCGACGGGCTGGACGACTCGAGAAGTCATCAAGAGCGCGGCCTTCTATCTCGTGCTCCCCGCCGTCTTGGTGCCCCCCTTTATCGGCACCGCAGTATTCTTTCACTCGCTACCGATCTGTACCCTGCGCGGCTGGCCCGTCGAAAAGTGGGCGCTCGGCCTCTCGCTCTACGCCAGCTGTTCGATCGGCGGCGCGTTGCTCGCGGGCACGCTCGTCGACCGACTCTCGGGGCGTGCCCTGATCTCGCTCTATCTGGTGCCGCAGGTACTCAGCTTACTACTGCTCGCCTCGACCACGGGCGAGTGGACTCTCTTTGGCTACGTCACGGGAGCCGGTCTCTCGGCTGGCGCCGGGGGACCGATCGTCGGAGCGCTCTGGGCGGAATGGTACGGGGTGCGGTTTCTCGGCAGTATTCGTTCGCTGGTCTTCGGGGTGGTGGTCTTTTCGACAGCTTGCGCGCCGGGCCCGATAGGCGGCTTCCTCGACCGAGGTACAAGCGTTGAGACGCTGGCCCTGAGCGGTGCGATCGGCACTGGACTCAGTTGTCTTCTCGCCGCTATCGCGGTTCAAACCCAGTTGAGAAGGGGCGCTCACTCAAAGGGGCCGTCACCGAAGGGTACGTCCAAAGAGTCCTCTCGTCGCGAGGAAGCCTAGCAGCCCGCCCGAAAACTCATTCCGCGCGGGAGGCCGAGCTTCCTT
>CAYZYD010000530.1:0-3320 GCA_964482505.1 uncultured Planctomycetia bacterium
TTTTGGATTCACTCGGATCGAGCGCGAGCACGTGGTTAGCTTCTCGACCCTGAACGCTAGCCGCGATCGTGAGCGCGGCAATGCAGTCAAACAGCTTTTTCATGAGTCAACTCCTCATATCTCTTTAAGAGCAGGGATTCTTCCTCTTTTATTGTTAGTCACACTCGGCAATGCCGCAGCCCAAAGCGTCTTCAGTCGGATCGGGTCCGATATCGAGATCGGGGCCCGGCTCCGGGGGGAGCATTCCGGATTTAAAGACGTAGTTCAGTACGAAGACAGAGTCTCCGAGGTTGATCTTGCCGTCGTCATTCGCGTCGCAAGCGTCGTCACAGAGCGGAATGTAGCCTGCGAACTGCTGACCGAGAATGGCGATCGAGTCGGCCAAGTCGACTTTCGTGTCACTGTTACAGTCGGCGCGTTGGAATTCCGGTACCGGAATCACGTCGACCTCGCAATTGACGAATTCGATGTCTTGGAACGATTCGAAGTCGATGACCGCGATGTTGTTCACCGCGACATTTCCGCCTCCGTTGATTCCGTTACAGAATTCAACTGAGAGACTCGTGTCGCAAAGAGCCGGATCGTCGGCGATGGTAACCGAAACGCAACCGATGTTGAGCGGTTCGTTATCGTCAGTGTCCGGCAGGGTTTGCCCATTGAACGGAGGCAGCGCGTCGAGGATCACTCCCGCGACGAGTTCGCAGCCGTCGCCGTCACCGGGGTCGTTATCGACTGAGAAGTTGACGAATTCTGCCCCGACCGATTCGCTGATCGATCCTTCGAGTGAGAAGTCGTCGTTGATAAAGAGATCGCAGTCAAAGCAGACAGCGAGTTGGTATCCCTGAATGTTGCCGAGGGTACCCGTGCCCGAGACGAGCGTCTTCGTGTAGAAGAAGCAGATCTCGACGTCGGAGCCGGTTGATCCTTCGATCGGCAGCCCGACGCCTTCGCGCGGACCGCAGAAGTAAGTGATCTCTTCGTCACCGACGACAATCTCGACGGGCAGACAAGTAAAGCTGCCGTTTTCGAGACTGGGGAGTTGCGACTGACCATTGACGACCACGACGTTGTCGAGAGCGGGACTCCCGAGCACACCGTTAGCGAGTACGAGGTCGGTGGTGACAGCCGGGTCGGGTGACTCAATCAGGTTGTTACAGCTGTAGTTGAAGATCGCGACTTCGTTGGTACCCGGAGCCAGAGTGGCGTTGTCGAAGGGCGGGGTGAAATCGATGACGATTCCTGCGGTTCCCCCGTCGCCCCCGGCGGGACTCGTATCGGCTTCGAAGAACTCCGCGTCTTGAGTATCGGCACCGCGGTCGATCGATTCGAGCGTGATCTGCGATCCGTCGTGGGTCAGAGCGACGACCACACCTTGGAGCGCGGACGAGCTATCGACTTCGATAGAAACCGAGCCATCGTCGGCGCCATCTGCTTCGTTATCCGAAGGAATCGCACCATCGCCGGCGCGAATGATCGCGTCGGGAAGCGTCGTGCAGGTGAAAGAACCGCTACCGAGCGCGAGCCCTTGGCCCGCTCCAAAGGACATCCCATTGGTCACGATAACGTTTGAAAGCGCCGGCGACCCAAATTGGCCGTCGACGAAATCGATCGAGGTGGTGACGTCGCTCGTGACGTCGACCAGGCATTGAACTTCGATCGTAGCGATTTCGATTCCGGTCCCCGGAGCGATCGTCTGTCCGTCAAAGGGATCGAGGTAATCGAGAATCACCCCGAGCGTCGCTCCGCCTTCACTGGGATTAAGGTTCGGAACGACGAGTTCGGCCCCAGCCGCCGTCGCGGCCCCAGAGTCCGAGATGTTAGAGATACTGATGGTGGCTTGATCGTAGCCGATCGCGAGCACAAAGCCCTGAACATCGACGTCGGTATCAAGGGTGATCGGAACTGCCGTCGGGCTACCACCAAAAAAGCCTTGCCCGGTTCCAATGTTCAGTGCGGCGTTTTGGGCCACAGCGGTAGAGCTCGTAGCCGCAGTGGCCAAGAGCAGTGCCACCGCTAGTTTCTTCAGGGTCGGAGTCATTTCTCCTTCGCCTCCTCGAATGAGTGCAGTTTTTCTGTCTTCTCCCCAGAAGAGAAAGGAAACAGAACCTTCAAGAGTGTTTCCTCGCCCCCCTCCTTTCGGGTCCTAGCCTGAGGCTTCCCCGGGTCGGGGGATGAGGGAGCCAACACAACCGAGGCTAGGTCTGAGCTGAACGTTAGTTTCGTAATGAAAGCCGCACGAACAGCCTCGGCCTGCTACAGACGGCCAAAGCCTTGGCGAGCGCTGGTGCGAGACGAATTGAAGCTGGAAAATAGTTGTGTGGGACACGCCCGCGACCGCGGTAGAAGTCGGCGAATTAACCCTCAGTCGAGAGCGCGCTACTCAAGTGAGTAACTCACCAAGACCGAGGAGCTTTGTTCGCAACAGACTTGAGGAATGAGTATGTCCTGCGAGCCGAGCCCGTCTGCGAAGACCGCTGACGACAACTACTTCACCCAACTACGACTGAACGCTGCTTCGACCCCGAAACCGTGAGTCAAAATAACGCTAAATCGAATGGCGAAAGTATCACAGGCCCCAGATGTCGTCAACGCTCCAGAATCACACCAAATAACGACTTGGGTACGAAAACGGACACTATATCAAAGAAAGGCACCTGCGATGCACCCAGTGTTTTGTCAACAATTTATCCAAGCCAGTGCCTCGACTCAGCTTCGGAATGACGCAGTCTCAGTCGGTCTGAAACGACGTTGCGAGGAGTCGGCATTACGACCAAGAACCGCATCATGAGTGGCGAAAGCAACAGTTTTTATAAGGCTACTATTGAAGCTGTTTACTCGGTTCTTTGAATTGGTGGCCCAAGACTTGGAATTCTGAGAATTTGAACCTCCCCAGCCGGCAATTCGACGCGAGCCTCCCTCGACTCACCCAACCAACAACTGGGTCAGCCAGCCCCGAACCCGTGACTCCGCCAGAGCGCGCCGCAAGTGACAATGCGACCCGCTCTGACAACCAGGAAGACACCCCGCCCGCTACGCGAAGCCGGAGGAACCGCTGACGGTGTCAGACGAGAAGATGGAGAGATCCCGTCAGTCGAGTCTCAGAGGCAGCTATCAAACGCCTCGCAGGTCCCGTCCGCGGAAGCCTCGCAGAACGGAAAGGGATCAGCCGGGGCAGGACCGCCATTAAACTGATACGTGATGAGGAAGATCGCGTCATCGACGTCGTAACTATCATTGCCGTTAAGGTCACAAGCCGCGGTACAGGTAACTCCGAGAGCGAGCGGTCCAAAGGTCCGTTGTAGGCCAAAGACGACGTCAGC
>CAYZYD010000531.1:0-3314 GCA_964482505.1 uncultured Planctomycetia bacterium
CGGGCAGCGCTCTCGACTGCGCGGTTCAACCCGCCTGTCCGTAGCGCACCCGCACACCGTACCGATACCAATCGACCAAGAGAGAGGCCTCGCGGCGCGGGGCCTCCTTTCGATGGATCATCGAGTCCGCGCCCTGCGGTCGAGTTGTCAGAGGATGGGATCGAGATATCCGAGCAGTCGATCTCGGTCCTCAGCTTGAGAAAGGTCAAGGGGCCGGTCGATCTCGAGCCGACTCGGTTGCTTACGGCTGCACGGCTTCCAATGCACTCTCGAGCCGGGTTCGATGAGGAGGTCGCAGTGGGGATGGCTCTTTTCGCGGGTCGGGCAGTAGTAGATCGAAACCTCAGCCTTTCCGACGCGAGGCGGGCTACCGGGCCAACCGATGCCGACTTCGCAGTCGCGAGCCGGGGAGGGATCGTCGCCCCAGACGATCGAAAGATCTGACATCGCTCGGGTTTCGAGTCCGAGTCGGCAACGACTCAAATAGAAACCGCGATGGTAGTACTCCGCATTGACGCCAAACTTGACTCGGCCTTGGAATGAATCGACCGTCGGATGCCAGAGGTGAGCGACTTGCGCGCGTCCGGCGATCGAACGGACGCGATATCCGGCCTTGATCAGTCGACGGCGAAGATCCTCGTCTTCGTGTCCCCAGCCGACAAAGCGCTCGTCGAGTCCATTGATCATCTCGAGAGCAGCTCGCGCTGCGGAGACGTTGGCGGTGACGACCTTGGGCCGCTGTTTGAGGCGAGTTGCGCGGTAGTAGCTATCTTTGACGATCCGAACCCTCTGGCTCCGGTATTCGCGGCTCGGGACGACCGTGCGGACCTGGCCGTCAGCGACGTCGCCAACCGCGAGCGCCATGGTGGTCGACTCGTCGAGGAAGAGCCGATCTCCAGCTAGGAATGTTTCGGGCGAGTAGGCTCGAGCGTGAGCGCTCAAGAATTCGGGAAAGGGTACACAGTCGCCGTCGAGAAAGATGACCTGTTCGCCGCGGGCCGCCTTGAGACCGAGATTGCGAATCCGAGCGGCGCGAAATCCGAGGTCTTCCTGCCAAACGTGTTCGAGCGGAAAGGAGACCTGCTCGCGACGCCGCGCGATCAGCTCACGGGTCTCGTCGGTCGACCCGTCGTCTGCGACGATGACCTCAAAGTCCGAACGATCTTGGAATTTGAGTCCTTCGAGGACGCGCTCGAGATAGAAGGGTTTGTTGTAGGTCGAGACGATAACGCTCTGCAGCATTCTCAGCGAGTAACCGTTAGCATGTTGGGGTGGGGCGGTGCGATGGGAGCGTAGTCAAACCTGTCGCCTCGTTTTCAGCCTCGGTGCCTTCAGGGCAATCGGCCGGGCAAATTCGAAAAACCCCTCGTGAGTCCGTATACATTGTTGAATTCTAGTGTCCTGTTCGGAAAGTTCGAGTGAGAACTCGGCGAGCCATTCGGCCTTCCTGGCTAGGCGCCGCGACGCAAGTCGGATTGGTAACTCCTTCGAGGAGCGGCAACAACGCCAGGGAGGTCGAGGGCCGGCGATTCTTGCTCGAACTTTTCGAACAGGACACTAGCAGCCTGTTAAAAAAATCGACTCGGCCACGAAGTCGATTGCTCAGCACCTGCCGCGAAACCCACGAACTCGAAATCTCGCTCTCGTGGCTCGGGCGCCGTTTTTCAGGCGGGCTGCTTGTTCGAGTCAAGTAAGCCTGCCCGAAAAGTCATTCCGGTTGAGGCCGTGCAATCTGGGCGAGCGAATCACAGTCAGTGCTGCAGCCTCAAGTCGAAAGCACATTGCGGGCGGACCGCTCTAGTTAGTCTGGCGAGGGCCGTTTCGATGGTAAAGCCGATCTCTCCGAAACCTCGACGCTCGGCCGCGGTGCTTGTGACGCGTGAGGTCGCGGGACAACTCGAAATCTTACTCGTCCGGCGGAACCCAAAGCTTCGGTTCTTCGGGGGCTTCTACGCTTTTCCCGGAGGTGTGATCGACTCGACCGACGGCGCCGACGACGTTAATTTCGCCGAAGTTGCAGAACGCTGCGCGCGGCGCGAGCTCTTTGAGGAGACGGGCATTTGGATCGGAGATTCTCCTCCGCAGGATCGCGACGAGTACCGCCGACAGCTTATCGATTCGGAGGGGACCGATCTCTCCTACCTCACGCGCGAGCCCCCGAGCTTGGCCCCACTCTTTGAGATCACAACCCCCGAGTTCGCACCCCGTCGTTACCAGACGGTCTACTTCCACGCGGAGTGTCCGCGCCAGGAGTCGCTCGAAGTTTGGCCCGGTGAACTTGTCGGCGGAGAGTTCATCGCGCCCGAGTTTGCAGTCGAGCGTTGGCGGCGCGGGGAGTGGCTGATCGCGCCGCCAGTCCTCTTTGCCATCGAGCAGCTGCTCGAGGTAGGTCTCGATCTCCTCGCTGCTGCAACTCGGGCTGAAGCCGAGCGCCTCAAGCGCGGTAAGCTGCACCCCGTCCGATTTACGCCCGGGATATTCGTTGCGCCGCTCAAGACTCAGACCTTGCCTCCGGCAGGTACGACCAACACGTTTATCGTCGGCACCGATCCGCTCTATATCATCGATCCTGCCCCCGACGACCCGAGTGAACAGGCGCGACTCTTCGCCAAGCTCGACCACTGCTTGGATTCCGGCCAGCGCTTTCGCAGCATCCTGCTCACCCACCATCATCCCGACCACGTCGGTGCCCTCGCCCAAACGGCATCTCGATACGACCTCGAAGTGTGGGCTCACCCCGAGACGCTGTCCCGGCTCTCTTACGAGGGTCGCACCCAACCTTTGGGGGATGGCGACTTGATCTCGCTCGGCGAGAGCCCTGACGGTCGCCCCGGCTGGCAACTTGAAGCTCTCCACACTCCGGGTCACGCCCCGGGTCATCTCGCTTTTCTCGAGAATCGCTACTCGACGGTCATCGCTGGCGATCTGATATCGGCCGTCTCGACAATTGTGATCGATCCCGACGAAGGCGACATGGAGACCTACTTGAACTCACTCAAGCGTCTTCTCGCTCGCTCTCCCGCGATGGTGCACCCGAGCCACGGTCCGGGCCTACGCGACGGGCAACGAGCTCTGGCTTCGTTGATCCGGCATCGACAGGAGCGTGAAGAGAAGACTTGCGCCCAGTTGACCCCAGAGCCCGAGTCAATCGAGTCACTCGTGACGCGGGTCTACGACGACGTCGACCCGCGGGCTCATGCGCTCGCCCGACGATCTCTCGAGGCGGGACTTATCAAGCTCGAACGTGAGGGTCGAGCCGAGAGGACGCCGAATGGTTGGAAGCGAGGGGCTCAGTGACAGCGACGCGCCCCATC
>CAYZYD010000532.1:0-3308 GCA_964482505.1 uncultured Planctomycetia bacterium
AAAGTTCGAGTGAGAACTCGGCGAGCCATTCGGCATTCCTGGCTAGCAGCCCGCCGCACCGCTTAAACCATAAACGAGAGCGGCTGGAACACGGGCGTCGCGCTGAGACTGCCGTAACCCGGAAAGACCGTTTCGAGCTGGCCCGCTCCGAGTCCGAAGTGGTCGGTCAACACTTCGCCGAGCACCGAGCGAAAATCGGTACGGTGCGACACGTAGCGACCATTCGGAGTCGAAAAGAGATCGCCGTCCGCCCCCGTGGTCGCGTCGCAGTTGTAGACGCCACCGTTGACCCCGCCACCCGCCACGAACATGCAGCTCGCCTCGCCGTGATCGGTGCCGTTTGAGCCATTTTGTTCGGAGGTGCGGCCAAACTCCGAAAGCGTGACAACGGCGAGATCGTTCCACATCGATTGGAGATCGAGCGAAACCTGGCGGATTCCAAAACTCAGGTAAGAGAGCAACCCCGCTTGAGCGCCACCCTGAGCTCCCTGGTTGATGTGGGTATCAAATCCTTGGAGTTCGATCGCGGCCACACGCAGATCGGTTTCCCGAAGCAGAATCGCCGCGTCGCGCAGCTTCTGAAAGAACTCGTACGAGGCCGGCGGAAAGCCGGCGGGGTTGTCACCGCTCGGGTAAACCGCGCCGTTGTTCGGCTGGTAGTTCTGCGGATCGATACCGGCCGCGGACAGCGCGTCGAGAGTCTCTCCGACGCGGATCCCGGTACTTCCGAGGAGCGAGAAGTAACCGTGCGTCGACGCTTCCGCCTTGGCGGACCACCCTTTGAGACCCGAGCCGATTTCGTTACTTCCGGGCAGCGAACCGAGAAACTTGTCTTGGGACGAACCCGGAACGTTGAGGTTGTAGTCTTCGAGACTCGAGATGTGGGGAAGCGACGAGGAGCCGCGGAGCATGAGCATCAATTGCGAGGAAACACTCGCCGCGGCGAGCGGGTTGGTTCCGAGGTCGTAGCACTCATCGACATGGCGGTAGAGCCAACCCTCCTGCGAGGCGCTGCCCGGCTGGCCATTCTCCCAGAACTGCTGTCCTTCGAAGTGCGATCGATTGAGATCGGTGTACCCGGTCCGGTGGATGATCGCGACTTGGTTTTGCTGGTAGAGTTCGTAGAGACTCGACATCGAGGGATGCAACGCGGCGAAACCGTTTCCAAGGTCGAGTGCGTCGGCTTCGGGGATCAGGATATTGGGTCGATTGGTCGCGTTGTACTCGCTGTCGCCGTAGGGGATACAGGTATTTACGCCATCGTTGCCTCCGCGCAAGAAGATCACGAGCATCTTCTTATCCGAGGCGGTCTGCGAAGCGGCCTGGAGAGAGCGTGAGAGCATACGCGCCGGAAACGGCAGGTTGACCGTGCCGAGCGCGAAGCCTGCGGCGGTCACTTGCATGAAGCGTCGTCGATCGATCGGTTTCATGGTCGGTTTGTCCTTACTGGCTGGAACTCAAGAGGCACGGTTATTGAGCGTTTGCTTGGGGCATGGAAAGAAGGAAGCCGACGAAAGAACGCAGGCGCGAGCGGTATTCGAGCACCGCGCCCGAGTTGAGCGGAGCGGGGTTGCCGTCTGAGTCGCGCGAGAGGTAATCGACCGCGAGCGCGAGGTGCTCGAGATCGTAGGCACCCGGATAGAGACGCTCCATCCAGTAGTAGGCCACTTCGAGGGGATCGTTGGGGTTGAGCTCGGCGCCGAGAACCGGGCCCACGACGTCGACCGAAGGGTTAAAGACGCTGTTTGCAATACCGGTCGAGTAGAGCGTGCGGTTGAGGAACGAGTTGGTTCCGATCCAGTCCGGGCCAAACTCCGATTGACCGTCTGGAGTCAGGAAAAAGAAGAGCAACTGCTCGAGCCCGATCAGTCCCGCGAGAGGACTTCCCACCCCGAGGATCAGCGGCAGCCCGTTGGTCTCAGCTTCGAGTGTTCGGGCGATCGAGACGACGTGCTCAAACGCCGTCGTCGCCTTGTTCCAACGGTATTGTCGCGACCGAAACTCGTCCGATTCGAAGATCGTCCGCAACACCGCCTCAATCTCGCCGTCGGTTGCGAGCCAGGTGGCGACGCAATCAGCGACCAGACTGAGCGGGGCCTCGTCGGAAACATACTTCTGGATCAATTTGGTCGAGATGAACTCGGCGGTCTGGGGCAGCGTCGCGAGATGGGCGAGGATTTCGTAGCCGTCGAGAACGCCCGCATCGGAGAGCGGCGGTCGGGCGGGAATCAAGAGCTCATAAGGCGTCCCCGCGAAGATCGTCTTGGCGCCGTAGTCGTGGCTCGCGCGGCTGAAGTGGAAGGTCCAGATCCCGTCGGGATCGAAGAAGTCGACCGCCGGAGCGAGCGGATCATCCTCGGTACCCGGCGCGTGCTTGCGGATCGTCCACCCCGTGAAGGCTCGCGCGACCTCTTCGATATCGGCCTGCGTGTAGCCGTTGTCGACCCCCATCGCGTGCAACTCGAGCAGCTCTCGAGGATGATTCTCATTGGGGTTCCCAACGACATTGAGGTAGAGGTCGAGGTAGACGATCATCCCGGGGCTGGTCGCA
Organism: uncultured Planctomycetia bacterium; assembly: GCA_964482505.1. Lineage (GTDB taxonomy): Bacteria > Planctomycetota > UBA8108 > UBA1146 > JAJFFE01 > CAYZYD01. The sequence goes on from CAYZYD010000532.1 coordinate 2,552, forward strand.
CTCGCCACGAGAAGATCTTCGAACTGACCAAAGCCCCCCGTGCGAAACTTGACATTTTCGCGCCACTCCCAATCGGTCGCTTCCGAGATCGCTTCGGGAATCGTGTAGAGGCTCATCCCATTGATCTCGATCTGCGCGAGCAGATCGATCGACTTCTGAATGTAAGTATTGAAATGGTTCTCCCAGAAGTCGGTCTGCGCCTCTTGGAGCTGATTGCGGCTGTAGAGCGCTCGCACGATTTGGTAGACGAGCAGATCTTCGAGTTCGCTCTCGGGATTGAGCCCGCTCTGGTAGGTCTGGAGCAGTAAGTTATCGATCTCGGGATCGAGTTCGGGGGCGAGCTGCTGGTCGAGATAGGCTTCGAATCCGACGAGTTGCACGTATTCGAGCCGCTCCGGGGTCGGGCCGTAGCCGAGTCGTCTCAGAACATGCGCGGCAAAGTCGCGCGGGGTCGCGTCGTCGCAGACATTCGCCACGTTGCACGAAAGAAAGAAGTCGTTGGTCGGATCGGGCCCACAGAGGCCAAATGGCTCGGGCGGGGCCTCACCCCCGACAAAGAGAAAGGTCAATGCGTAGATCGGGTCGCTGATATTGACCTGCTCGTCGTCGTTGATGTCGAGGCTATCGAGACAGTCGGGGAGTGTTGCACCATCAAAAAGATAAACGAGCAGCGCGATAGGATCCGCGACATTGAAGGCATTGTCTTGGTTGACATCCACGCGGGTAAAGTGCTCGTAGACGGGTGGCAATTGAGACG
>CAYZYD010000533.1:0-3302 GCA_964482505.1 uncultured Planctomycetia bacterium
GGTCGTCGCATCGAGGTGCGCAAACGCGGTCGCCGGAGCGGTGTCAGTGAGGTCGTCCGCGGGAACGTAAATCGCCTGCACCGAGGTGATCGAACCCTCTTTAGTCGAAGTGATGCGCTCCTGCAGCTGACCCATTTCGGTAGCGAGCGTCGGTTGGTAACCCACCGCCGACGGCATCCGACCGAGCAGTGCCGACACTTCGGAACCGGCTTGGGAGAAGCGAAAGATGTTGTCGACAAAGATCAGGACTTCGGCTCCCGAGAGATCGCGGAAGTACTCGGCGATCGTCAGGGCCGACAACCCGACCCGGAGACGCGCGCCGGGAGGTTCGTTCATCTGACCGAAGACCAGGCAGGTTCGATCGAGTACCGTCGACTCTTTACCGTCGGAGGTCTTGATCTTCGCTTCCTTCATTTCGTTCCAGAGGTCGTTGCCTTCGCGGGTCCGCTCCCCCACTCCAGCGAAGACCGAGTAACCCCCGTGCTTGGTCGCGACGTTATTGATGAGCTCTTGGATCAGAACGGTCTTACCGACCCCGGCTCCTCCGAAGAGCCCGGTCTTTCCCCCTTTAGAGTAAGGAGTCAGGAGGTCGACGACCTTGATCCCGGTCTCGAAGACTTGGGTCGAGGCTTCGAGATTCTCAAACGGAACCGACTTGACGTGAATGGGGCGCCGCTCACCAGTATCGACCGGGGGAAGGTTATCCACGGGTTCGCCGAGTAGATTAAAAACTCGTCCGAGGACCTCTTCCCCCACGGGCACCGTGATCGGTTGCCCCGTGTCTTTTACCGGCATATTGCGAACGAGGCCGTCGGTACTCGCGAGGGCGATTGCGCGGACTCGGTTGCCGCCGAGGTGCTGCTGCACTTCGAGGGTGAGGTCGATGTCTTTCTCCTCGACCTTGAGTGCATTGTAGATTTCCGGCAGGTGCCCTTCGGGGAATTCGGCGTCGATTGTCGCGCCGATCACCTGGACCACTTTTCCCGTCACCATGAATCTGGCTCCTTAGGGCTCGGCCTGGTTAGCGCCGAGGTCGCTGACAAAAGGAAGTGATAGCGTAGAGGCTTTCCGCCCTACTCCATCGCCTGGGCACCGCCGACAATCTCGAGAATCTCCTGAGTGATTCCCGCTTGTCGCGTACGGTTGTAAAGCTGGGTGTATTCTCGAACCATGTCACCCGCGTTGTCGGTCGCGTTCTTCATGGCGATGCGCCGGGCGATCTGCTCGCTCGCGGCCGCTTCGACGAGCGCTTGGTAGAAATTTATCTTGAGGGCGGCCGGAACCAGCGTATCGAGGATCTCCTCGGGGCTTGGTTCAAAGATAAACTCGGTGGAGTTTTCTTGGGTTTCAGCACTTTGGAGAGGTAGCAGCACTCGGTGTTCGGGCCGCTGTCGCGCCGCATTGATGTAACGCGTTGAAAAAATCGAAACCCGGTCAACACGACCTTCAGCGTAAGCCTCGAGGGTCGGCGAGAAGACCTCCTCGGCCTCCTCCCAAGTGGGGCGATCCTCAAACTGGTGGAACTCGGCGTCGGTCTCGATCCCGAGGTAGCGGAATCTCGCCGCCCCCTTTTTACCGACCATCATGATCTCCGCCTCGACGCCTTGACGGCCGAGCTCCCTTAAGTGCTGCTCTGCCAGCCGCAGGCAGTTGGTGTTGTAGCCGCCACAGAGACCGCGGTTAGCGGTCAGGATCCAGACCGATTCGCGTCGAACCTTGTCGGGAATCCGAAGGAGTGGGAATTTGGCGGCGAGTTCGTCGGCGCCCACGCCCGACTGCTTGAGATCCGCGAGAAGCTCTTGGACCTTATCGCCGTAGGGCTGAACCGCTTCGATCTTCCGTTGACACGAAACCGCTTTCGCGGTGGCGATCATCTCCATGGTGCGAGTGATCTTTCGCGTATTCTTGATCGAGCTGATTCGATTCTTGAGTTCGCGCGCGGTAGCCAAGTCGTGTTGTCCTTACTGGGCTCGCAAACAGCGGAATTACTCGCTGTCGTATCCTTTGGCTTTGACAAAGTCGGCCGCGAAGTTCTTGCTGATCTCGTGCAGCTTCGCGACGTTGTCGGCTTCGAGATTCTTCGTTTCGACGATCGACTTGAGCACCTCGGGGTGCTCATTACGCAGGTGCTCCAGATACTTTTCTTCAAACTCCTGGACGTCCTCGACCGCGATATCGTCAAAGTATCCCTCGCCCCCGGCCCAGATCACTGCGACCTGTTCCTCGATCGGCATCGGTTGGTACTGAGCCTGCTTCAGGAGCTCGACCATTCGGAATCCGCGGTCGAGCTTGGCCTGGGTGGCCTTGTCGAGCTCGGTTCCGAGTTGGGCAAACGCTTCGAGTTCACGAAACGAGGCGAGGTCGAGACGGAGCTGCGAGGCGATCTTCTTCATCGCCTTGATCTGAGCCGCCCCCCCCACTCTCGAGACCGAAATACCGACGTTGAGAGCGGGTCGAACCCCGGAGAAAAAGAGGTTGGGCTCGAGATAGATCTGACCGTCGGTAATCGAGATCACATTAGTCGGAATGTAAGCCGACACTTCACCTTCGAGGGTTTCGATCATCGGGAGTGCGGTCAGGCTTCCGCCCCCGAGCTCGTCCGAAAGTTTGGCCGATCGTTCGAGCAGGCGCGAGTGCAGATAGAAGACGTCTCCCGGGTAGGCCTCACGACCGGGCGGGCGACGCAGGAGGAGCGACATTTGACGGTAGGCGGAGGCCTGTTTGGAAAGGTCGTCGTAGACGCAAAGAGTATGCTTACCGTTGTACATAAAGTGCTCGGCCATGGCGCAGCCGGCGTAAGGAGCGATGAACTGCTGGGGAGCCGGGGCGGACGCGGGGGCGCTTACGACGATGGTGTAATCCATCGCCCCTTCACGCTCGAGGCGGTCGACTACCCCGGCGATGGTCGAGGCCTTCTGACCGATCGCGACGTAGACGCAGAGGACGTCGGTGTTCTTTTGATTAATGATTGTGTCGATCGCGATCGCGGTCTTTCCGATCGAGCGGTCTCCGATGATCAGCTCGCGCTGACCGCGGCCGATCGGGATCATCGAGTCGATCGCCTTGATCCCGGTCTGGAGCGGTTCGTGGACCGACTTACGTTCGGCGATGCCCGGAGCGCGCGATTCGACGGGGCGAGTCGCCTCGGCGTTGATCGGTCCCTTGCCGTCGAGCGGATTCCCGAGCGGATCGACGACACGCCCGAGTAGCGCGTCGCCACAGGGCACCTCAACCACGGTCCCGGTTCGCTTGACGGTATCGCCCTCTTTAAGATCGAGATATTCCCCGAGGATCGCCACTCC
>CAYZYD010000534.1:0-3301 GCA_964482505.1 uncultured Planctomycetia bacterium
GAGACGGTCGAGCTCTCCAATCGCGATCTTGAAACGCTCGAGCAAGTGCACTGCGAGCTCGCTCAGCTCGGCTTTGAGATCGAAGAGTTCGGATCGGGTCAGGTGATCGTGCGCGCGTTGCCGACGGGCTTCGATCGAATCGGCGCCAGTCGTCTGCTCGAACTGGCGCTCGCAGCGGCTGAAAAGCACCTGCGCGGATCGGCCGAGAATCGGTCTCTCGCCACCACTGATTTCAGACATCAGGTCTTTGAGACCATCGCCTGCAAGCGCGCCGTCAAGGCCGGAGATAAACTGAGCTCCGATGCGCAGCGCACTTTGCTCGAAGGGCGCGAGCGCGCCTTTCAACCTCAGAACTGTCCCCACGGTCGACCGACCGAGATCTTCCTGAGTTGGGAGGAGATCGATCGCGTCTTTGACCGTCGGTAGCTGCCTTCGGGCGAAGCCGCGAGTCTGAGCTCGAAATGCCGTCCCGGGTTCGGCCCCCGATTGATGCCCACACGAGAAATCCGCATGACTACTGAGCCCAATGAACCTCGAGGGATGATCCTCGTCCTCGCCCCCGACCTTCCCGCGACCCATCGCAACCGGATCCGGCGCCGGCTCGAGTCGCAGAGTTTCGGCGTGGTCTACGTCTCGGGAGGAGACTATCCCTACCTCGAAGTCTCGGGGGAGATTCCCGCCCTTCACTCGCTCAAGCCGCAGTATTGGCCCGGGGTGATCGCCGCGGTGCCGGTATCGACGCTGCACCCGCATGTCGCCGATCGCACTGGGGAGGCGGCGGCGGCAGTCGCCGTCAGCGCGGGCGATCTCGCGCTCGGACGCCCGAACTTTCAATTCATCGCGGGTCCCTGTGCGCTCGAGGAACCCGATCGAACCCTCAGCCTCGCGACTCGGGTTCGGGACGCGGGCGTCAAACTCTTTCGAGGGGGAGCCTTCAAACCGCGGAGCAGCCCTTACGCCTTCCAGGGTCTCGGAAAGGTCGGGCTCGAGCTCCTGGCACAGGTGCGGTCGGAACTCGGTCTTCGGGTTGTGACCGAAGTCCTCGACGTTCGGGACCTCGAGGCGGTCGCCGAGATTGCGGATGTATTACAAGTCGGTTCCCGGAACATGTATAACACGGGGCTTCTCAGCGAGCTCGGTCGTCTCCGCCAGCCGGTCCTTCTCAAACGAGGCTTTGCTGCCACTCTCGACGAATTCCTCAGTGCCGCCGAAACCGTCGTTCTCGGAGGAAACGATCAACTCATCCTCTGCGAGCGGGGAGTGCGTTCTGGCGTCGATCGCCACGGGGTCGTTCTCGACCTCGGGGTCGTCGCCGATCTTCGGCGCCGCACGCCCTTTCCGGTTTATGTCGACCCGAGCCACGGAGCTGCGGTGAGCCCCCGAGTCGCTCCACTCGCTCGGGCGGCGGTCGCGGCGGGTTGCGACGGTCTGTTGATCGAGGTGCACGACGCGCCCGAACTCGCTCTCTCCGACGGTCAGCAGGCGATCGAGCCCGACGAATTCACGCGGCTCGTCGGCGAGATCGAGCGAATCCGGCGCGCCCTTGAGGGCGCCCGCGAGTAGTTCGCGAGTAGTTTCTGTCAGGGGGGCTGAGCTCCAATGACTGAGTCCCAATGACGGATCCCCATAATGACTGGGCCTCCAATGATTGGGACTGAGGAGAGTCCGGGTGTGGCAGAACCCGGGACTGACAGCGCCCGATGACAGAGAATCGAACTGGGAACGACCTCCCCGAGTGCAGACGGAAGGTAGTGCGATTGACGCGCGAGAGTACGCTCTTTACTGAACACGATCTCGGACCGGGACTGACCCTCCGTCACCTCCAGACGAACAAGATCAAAACCAACCAGCTCAATCTATTCTGGGTCGGCGAGCTGGGGGATCAGGTGGCGAGTCGAGCCCTATTGGGCGAAGTGCTGAGCCGCGGCACTCGAAGCCATCCGAACCTCAAGGCGATGACCCGCCATCTCGAATCTCTCTACGGCGCCCAATTCTCGACCGACGTATTCAAGGCGGGCCTCCAGCACGTGATCGTGTTTCGCTTTGAGTTCGTCGCCGACCGATTTATCCCGAGCGGGGAGTCGCTGCTCGCGCGTCTCTTCGAACTCGTCCGCGAGTTGATCTTTGAACCACGGCTCGAACAGGATCATTTTTTAGAGAGCGTGGTCGAGCAGGAAAAACGCATCCTCATCGATCAGGTCGATTCACTCATCAACAGCAAAGCGGCCTACGCTCAACAACGCCTCGTCGAGGCGATGTGCCCCGAAGAAGAGTACCGACGCTACGATCTCGGTACGGTCGAGGAGATCCGCAAGATCACCCCCAAGAGTTTGACCGATTACTGGCGGTCGCTGCTTTCGACCTCGCCGGTCGACGTCTATTTTGCGGGCTCGGTGCCGGCTGACGAAGTCGTCCGCGCCTTTGAAGAGATCGCGGCGCCGTTCGGCAAACGCCAAGTCGCAAGTCCCCCGCACCGAGTCGCGCTTCCGGCCGCTCCCGCCGAGCCCCGGCTGGTGACCGAGACTCTCGACGTCGAGCAATCTCAGTTGCTGCTCGGCTACCGAACTCAGGTCACCTACGCCGATCCCGCTTCGGCCGCGCTCTCGCTCGCCAATGGGATCTTCGGCCAGTTCCCCCACTCGCGGCTCTTTCGCAAGGTGCGCGAAGAAGCCTCCCTCTGTTATTCGATTCACAGTAGCCTCAACCGGCTCTACGGCATGCTCACCGTTCAGGCGGGCATCAACGCTCAGCAATACGAGAAAGCGAGGGGCTTGATTCAGGACCAGCTTGCGCGAATGCAGCAGGGTGAAATCAACGACGGTGAATTCCAAGCGACCAAGCTCGCATTTGATAACCGGCTCGAGATGGCGGAGGACTCACCGGGGCAGTTGCTCGGTCTCGATCTTTCGTTTCGGCTGGCCGGCGCCACTTATGATCACAATCGCTATCGGCGAGAGCTCGCTGAGACCGGGGTCGACGCGGTCGTCGAGGCGGCGCAAAGGGTCGAGCTCGACACCGTTTATTGGCTCAAGCCGACCGAAACTCCCTGAAGATCACGACGGACTAGGAAACGCGATGCCGACGACCGAAGAGACATTTCGCAGTGAGTTGCTCGATGAGACCGTCCGGCTTCGCCGGTTCGATTCGGGTCTCCAGCTCTACTACTGCCCCCGCCCCGGATTTCACAAGAAGTACGCTTGCTTCACAACGAAGTTCGGTTCAACCGACTATCGCTTCGAGAAGAACGGCGCCCCGGTCGCGGTGCCCGACGGCACCGCGCACTTTCTCGAGCATAAGCTCT
>CAYZYD010000535.1:0-3297 GCA_964482505.1 uncultured Planctomycetia bacterium
CCTCCGAGCTCCGGGACGAGCCCGGTTGTGTGGCAGGAGACTACTCGTACATGGTCGGCGCCGACGTTTGCCGCGTAGTTCTCTTGAGCCACGAACGACGTCCCAATATCGGCCTTCTCGCCACCCTGGTAGATCGCCTTGACCCCGAACTCGGTGTAGACGCGTTTGTTGATTCGACCAAACGGCTTCGGAGTACAGTCGACGATCACGTCGATCGACTCGAGCAGATCTTCGAGCCCTCCCGAAATCTCGACCCCGTGATTCTTGAATTTCTTCACGTCGTTTTCGAAATCGGCAAACGCGAGGTTGGCTTCGAGCTTTTGCAGACTCCCGAGAATCTTTTCGGTCTGCACTCGGCGCTCGCTGTAGGGGAGGTCCATCAACCGTTCGCATTCGTCGATAACGCTCTTCGCCTCTTCGGTGTGAACCCTGTCGTAGTCGGAGTCCTTACGTCGGAGTGACGAGGTGAAAACCGGTATTCCGAGTCGTCGGTGAGCGTTGTCGATGCGGTAGTTCGTCGAGTGAGCGGTGATCCCCACGAGCTCCATGTCCGGTTGGAGCAGAATCGCGTCGGCGGTTCGTTTACCGATTGTCCCGTAACCGTTGATCGCCACCTTGATGCGACCCTCTTTACCCGAACCGCCAGCCATGGCAGGACCTTTCTCGATTGTGATGGGGATCCATTGTGGATTGAAATTTCGCTGAAATTAGCCGGGAGGAGCGCGAAGGATGCGGTCACCGCGTTGCCGCGAACTTACCGGTTTCAACGATATGCTGATCATCATTCGAGCGAATCCAGGCGATCCATACGCCCGGGACCTCGTGGGTGCGGCACCATTCTAGCCCCCGTGAGCCAAAATGGCCAAACGACTTAATGGTGTCATAGGATCCGGTTTTGGCCAAACCTCGAGCGAGGATTTATTCAGCGGCGGCCAGAGAGGATAAAAATTCCCGGTTCGTTTCGAATTTGCCCAGGCGTTCCTTGAGGATCTGCATCCCTTCGATCGCCTTCACATTCGTCAGGACCTTGCGGAGCTTCCATATCTGAGCGAGCTCCACCTCGTCGTAGAGTTTTTCCTCTTTCCGAGTACCCGAGAGCGAGACATCGATCGCGGGAAACTCTCGGACGTCGGCGAGCTTTCTCGACAGAACGAGCTCCATGTTGCCAGTTCCCTTGAATTCCTCAAAGATCACTTCGTCCATCCGACTACCCGTTTCGATCAGAGCAGTCCCGACGATGCTCAAGCTACCACCGTTTTCAACATTGCGAGCCGCCCCGAAGATCGCCTTCGGCTTCTCGAGGGTTTTGGCGTCGACTCCGCCCGAAAGGGTCCGCCCGCTGTGCGCGGTCTCGAGGTTGTACGCTCGGCCGAGTCGAGTCAGAGAATCGAGAAGGAGAACCACTTCCCGACCCGCTTCGAGCAATCGGTGACAACGCTGCATCACCAGCTCGGCGACCCGTACGTGATTCTTGGAACTCTCGTCCGAAGAGCTCGAGTAGACTTCGGCGCGGACATTCCGGCGCCAATCGGTGACCTCTTCCGGGCGCTCATCCACCAGGAGTACCAGCACTGCCGCATCGGGATTTTGGTCGATGATGGACTTCGCAACTTTCTGGAGCAGGACTGTCTTCCCGGTGCGAGGCGGCGCCACGATGAGCGCGCGTTGGCCGAAGCCGATCGGAGCGATGAGGTCGACAAGCCGCATCGAGATATCACCGTCGCTCTCGCCGAGTCGAAAGCGCCGATCCGGGTCAACGCTGGTGAGATCCTTGAAAAAGGGGCGCCGGGGAATTGCTGAGGGGGGGTCGCCGTCTACGGTTCGAATCTCGGCGAGCGAAGGTCCCCGGTTTTTGCCCTGATTCCCCTGGTAATTGCTTCGTTGGAGCACGCCGACAATGTAATGACCCGTCTTGAGCCGATAGCGCTGGATCAGGTGCTTGCCGACATGCACATCATTCGGCTGGATCCGGAAGTTTTTGTGGGGGTCCCTCAGGAACCCAAATCCTTGCGAGCCGACTTCGAGAATGCCCCGACATACGTCGGACTTTTTCCGACTACCGCGCGGCCGAGTCGTTTGCTGAGGTCTCATGCGCGAGCCTTGCTCCTACCGCTGGGAGAGTATAGAAACTGAAAGTCCACGAACTCATTTCCTTCAGTCAAAGTTCGAGAGGAAAAGCGACGGATGAAGAGAGGCTCCAGAAACTCCGGCCAAGCCACGCGAGGTAAGGCTGTTGTGACTTTGGCACTCTGGAAAGCCTCGACGATCTCGCCCTGCGCTCAAAATCGAGGAGTGTCGATCCCTGGAAGCCCGAATTTTTTGTCGGTCCGGAGGTGTGTTCGCTGCGCGAATCAAACCCTCGGGAAATCTCCGGTCTGACCGGTACCAAAACTAACGATGGCGAATAGGCCGGTTTTCTCTAAAGACTCGGGCTCGCACTATAGAGCGTGAGCCTTTTGGCTAGCTGGGATAATCCGCACCTCATGAGGGGGTCAGAAAGTCAGCTCTTCGAGCTTGCGCTACTCGCTTGGGCAACAGACCAGGCCAAGCAAAAAAGCGCGGGAAACGCGCGAGAAACAGCTGCGGACTTGGCGGAAAACCTGATTCTCGCTCACTCTGGGTGCGTACTAGTTCCGATTCCCGAGCGCTGGCAGGCGATTTCGGTGTTTGATCGGCGCGGAAAGTCGCCGGCGAACACCGGGTGGGTGAATCGAGACGGGCTCCAGCTCAGAGATCGGCTGGCGCGAGTTAAATGGGGTTCAGAGTTTCCCGGAGAGAGAAATTGAGGCCGTCGAAGTGTTTTCGACTCGCGGATTATAGCTGGGGTGCCGACCCAGCCAACTTAAATTTCGGAAAAGCCACGTCCGACCTGAACCCCAAACCCAGCGCCACACGGTAGTTTGCAGCCCGACCGATCCTGATGTTCCGATAATCGTTATTATGTGTTTTTTTGAAAGCTGGCGATTTGGGGCCTGAGGATCTCTCGGCCTGCACCCGAATGGCACTTCCCAAGGCGCCCGCTCGATAACTCAAAGACTGTGCCGAGCCAGCCCTGAGCAACCCCGTTTGAACCGCAATCTCACGTTCTCACGTTGCTGGCGGTCCAATCTCAACCAAAGCACAACGGGCAAACGGGCAAGGGTTGCAGCACTACGTCAGCCGAGCGCGCGTTACGCATCGCAGCTTAGGCCGGCGATGGATGGGCGCGTGCACCTCCGGCGCCGTTCGATTCAGCTCAATTCCAATTCCGCTCGATAACCGTTGGCAGCTTCGCCAATAGCCAAGGATAAGCGCTAG
>CAYZYD010000536.1:0-3297 GCA_964482505.1 uncultured Planctomycetia bacterium
CCGCGATCTCCTCCGAAGCCGCCGCCAAACCCCCCGAAGATGTCACCGAAGCGGCTGAGAATATCTTCCATCGAAAAGCCGGCCCCGCCCCCGTCGCCGCCCCAGCTCGCACCCGGGCGCGGCCCGCCCGCAAGCCATTGATCGTATTGGCGTCTCTTCTCGGGATCGGAGAGTGTCTCATAGGCAGCGGCTGCGGATTTGAAGCGGTTCTCAGCCTCTTGGTCTCCGGGGTTCTTGTCCGGGTGGTTCTTGAGAGCGATCTTTCGGTAGGCGCTTTTAATGTCGTCGGCTGACGCGTCGCGGGCGACGCCGAGAAGTTCGTAGTAATTGTCTTCCACTCGTTACTCAATCTGTCCGGGATAAGTCCAACCGACGCGACGGCTCCCGCTCGATCGGGTCGGTCGGAGTCGATTCGAGTCGGCCTCGCGGGTGTCAGGTTTGCTCGGGTGACAGCGCGCGCACCCCCGCCCGCACCGTCGAGTATAGATTTCGCCCGAGCAACATCTACCCAGCTTCGCGAGCCACTCTGCTTCGACCCGAGGAACGGTGCGGGTGGGCAGCTAGCATTTGCGACTCGATCTCAAATATCCAAAGTGGCGCGTCTGATGTACCCTCATGGAATAGTGCAACCTCGACGCTGATAGAAACCGTCGATTCACCTCGACTCGGCAGCGTCTACTGAGAGCTGTACCTTGAATGCTTAAACCGTCGCGAGTGATCCGCGGCGACGCCGCCCGAGCGCTGGTAATGTGCGGCGGTCAGAAACGGGAGAGGATTAACGGTGACGATTCAGAGTGTGGTTCTTCCGACGGACTTTTCCGAGATTGCCGATCAAGCGGTTCAACCTGGTCTCGAATGGGCGAAACGGTGGAGCGCCCGAGTCGTGTTGTTGCACGTGGTCGAATCCGTTCCCCTAGTCGCCTACGCCCCGATCGAAGGCAACTACGCGAGCCTGGGCGGGTACGAGGAGGCCGCGCGCGAAAAGGCCGAGGAGCTGCTCAAGCAGAAGGCGGCCGAGCTCAGCAAGTCTACGGGGCTCGAGGTCGAGGTCGAGGTGCATGTCGGTTTGCCCGGCGACGACGTCGGAATGATCGCCGGTAAGTTTGAGCAGGGTTTGATCGTTATGTCGACCCATGGCCGCACGGGTATCGCGGGCACCGTGATCGGCAGCGTGGCCGAACGGACGATCCGGAGTACGACCTCGCCGATTCTGACTGCTCGTGAGTGGAAACCCGGTCTTCCCAAGCGAATCCTCTTCGCCACCGATCTTTCGCCGGCTTCAAACGCCCGGCTGAGCCAAGCCCTCGAGTGGTCACAGAAACTCGAAGCGGAACTCGACTGCGTGACGATTCTCGACGATACGCTTCGGTATTACGTGGCGAGTCTTGCGCTCTTCCCTGGGGTTGATACGCATAACTTCTATCTCGACTCGGTGCGCGAGGCGCGAATTTTGATCGAGGATTTGACCAAGAACACCACGGGCTTTAGCGGTAAGTGCTACGTTGAAGAGGGAACCCCGCACCGCCTCATCACCGAACTCGCTGAGCGCGAGAAATACGATCTCATCATAGTCGCCTCGCACGGCCGCAGTGGTTTTCGCCGCGCGGTTCTCGGAAGCGTGGCCGAACGGGTTATCCGCCACGCCCCTTGCGCGGTTCTCACCCTGCCGATCGCGGGCGACGAAGAGGATTAAAGCTCGAGCCGGCTACGATGCTACGATTGAGTTGAAGGTCGGAGCGCCTCGTTCTCGCCAACCCCGAGTGTCATGAGTTTCTCAAGGGCTTGACCTGCGAGGAGGCGAGGGCGAGTTATAGGGGTCGATCCAGCCTGTCGAGATCACCGACCCGCTCCTCGAGTTGGTCGCGGGTGGGAAAACTCAGCAGAATGAGCAGGGCGCAAAAACCCGAACCGATCAAGAACTGATGGTTGTCGGTTAGAAATGCAAACACGGTCCAGAGAAGCCCCGCCCCTTCATAGAGCGCGGCCGTTAGGATTTTGCCGGTAACCCATCTCTGAGCGTTGGCGCCGCGCTGGGCCGGAGAGAGCGTTTCGAGATCTTGAGGCGCGGGTTTGGGGCTGATCCGGGCTGCCAAAAAGGGAGCAGGCACGGCGGTCGATAGGGTGACCGCGGCTGCGACGAGAAGAAAGGTCGACTCGAGTTCGCTGGGCCCGTCGGGTGAGGGAACAAAGGGTGTCAACACGAGGAGCGAGAGGAATACGAGACCGAATAGAATCGCGAAGTGAATCAGGCGAGCGTTTCTCAATACACCGTGCACAAACTTCCTCCTCAAGGGGCTCCCGCATTTTCGCGAGTCCGCTTCTGCGAAGCAGCAAGAGCAGCCAGGGGGGTCAGACGCCCGAAGAACTCTCACCACGCTTTTCCTAAATAGTGCGGGGAAATGGGCGAGGACACAAGCGATGAAAGCTATGTGTCAGTTGAGTTGGGGTGCCTTTCGGATTTCCAACTTGCGGTAAAGACTCGAGAGGCTGACTCCCAACCGCCGGGCTGCTTCGCGTTTATCACCGGAGCAGGTCGTGATCATCTTTTCGATGACGGTCCGCTCGAACTGCTGGGTCGCTTCGGCTAGCGTCAGGTTGGAAATGTCAGTGCCTTGCGAACCTTCGCGCAGCGCATGGGGCAGTTCTTCCAGACCGAGGTAGTCACCCGGAGCGAGGATGAGCGCGCGCTCGATCGTGTTCTCGAGCTCTCGAATGTTGCCGTGCCACTCGTGCCGCGTCAGAGCCGCTAACGCCTCGCTCGACACATCTTTGACATGGCGTTTGAGCTCGACGTTGTACTTTTGAATAAAGTGCCGCACGAGCTCGGGAATATCTTCGGTGCGCTGCCGAAGCGGCGGCACTTCGATTTCGAAGACCGCCATTCGGTAATAGAGATCTTCTCGAAAGAGCCCCTCGCTGACGCGCAACTTGAGATCTCGATTTGTGGCGGCGACGATCCGCGCTTGGATCGGGAGTAGTTTGGTTGAGCCAACCGGTTGGATCTCTCGGCTCTCAATCGCGCGGAGTAGTTTGGCCTGGAGCGCGAGCGGAAGCTCCCCGAGTTCGTCGAGAAGTATCGTGCCCGTGCCAGCGGTGCGGAGCAGACCCTCCTTGTTGGCGACGGCGCCCGTGAAGCTCCCTTTGACATGACCGAAGAGCTCGCTCTCGAGCAAGGTTTCGGGAATCGCGGCGCAATTGATCGGAACAAACGGTGACTCCTGGCGATCGGAAAGATCGTGAATCGCGCGGGCGATAAGCTCCTTGCCGGTTCCGCTCTCCCCGGTGATCAGGACGTTT
>CAYZYD010000537.1:0-3297 GCA_964482505.1 uncultured Planctomycetia bacterium
CGCCGCGTCGGGTTTGAGGGGGACTTCGCCTTTGATATAGAGAGACTCGAGGACGGTTCCGAAGAAGCCGGCCTGGGGGCAGGCGAGCGAATCGGGAACGCCGAGTCCGCCACCGAGTTTGACTTCGGCTTCGTGCGCGAGCCAGAGCGCGAGGGGAACCACGATCGCGCCGCCGATCAGACCGACGAGTTGGCCATGAAAGGCGCGGTGGACGGGAAAGCCGCAGAATTCGAGGGTCTTGTAATCTTGACTGCTGTCGTTGGCCGCGCAGATTGCGACGCAGGCGGCGACCATGATCGGAACGAGCAATAGCACGCCACTACTGCCTGAGAGTCCCACTCCGAGCGCGACGAGACTCAAGACCAACATCGCCATAAAGACGGTTCCCGAAACGGGGGAGGCCGATGAACCGACTTGGAGCGAGAGCAGCGCGCCGAGCCCCGAGAGTAAGCTGACCAAAACGAGGGCGGTCAATCCGACCACGACCAGGGCCGTAAGCCCCGGGTTTTCGAGCGACATCATCCAGAAGAGCAGCACGGTGCCGACAAGTATCGAAGAGTAGAGAAAGAGACGCTGCGTCGCGGGGACCTGGATCAGCTCGTCGTTACCTTCCCGCTCGGCTTCCGCGGCCTCTTTGCGCTTCTTGCGCCCCTCCTGCACGTATACAAACAGGCTGTAGAGGACCGCAACCGTCATCGCCGCGCCGCCCACCCAGCGATAGGTTTCACTCGGTAACCCCTGCGACTGCGCGATCCCTTGAGTCGTCGTGTTGATCGCGCCGCCCGCAAAGATGAGGAGCCCGGTCGGCAGCGTGAGTAGCGAGCCGATGCCGATGTAGAGCGGGCTCAGTGGAAGACCGATATCGATAAACTTCGTCGGGTCGCCCGAGACCGTCTGCCACTTCGCGACCGAGATCGACTTGGGGATGAGTTTGAGATGGTTGAAGAGGGTGACGCCGGCGCCGATCAAGAGTCCGGGCACGAGCGAGTTGGATACCGGGGGGCGATCTTCGGGATTCTCAGCCGCGGTTTCGATGAGGCGATGACAGGCGACCGCTTCGGGCGCGGGTAAGCGTCGATCGGCGAGAAAGCGCGGTGTGGCGAGGCCGACAAAGCCCCAACCGAGAAAGACGCCCGACAAGCTCGCGAGAGTCATCGCGGCGATGTCGACGGGCGGGACTTCCTCGCCTTGGGCGCGCAAGTAGATCTGGACGATCGGCGCCGTGAAGACGACGCCCGCTGAGACCGCGGCCCCGGCCGAGCCCGAGACCTGCGCCATGGCGAGGAAGGGCTTAAAGGATCCGCGCATCATGGTTCCGAAGACAACCCAGCCCAAGAGAACAACGAGCGGACTGACTCCGGGCGAGATCCCCGCCAACGCCGTCGAAATCACAAGCGCCGACGAGATCAGCGTCGAAAGGATAAAGCCGACGACGAGGCCTTGCCAAGCGGCTCCACGGCTCCAAGTGGTGAGGTTGGGTTGATCAGCGGTTTCGGCCATGGTTCTCCTCGGGCGTGGTTGGGTTGCCCGTCATCCCACATCGGCGGGAACGAATCAAATCGAACCACTCGATCCTTCGGGTCGTCCGCGACCTCATCGCTCGACGCCCCTTATGGTGAGCGACACGGATCGCGCTCATTGGCGCGGAATCTCTGTTCTGGGCAGGCAGCCTCCCGCTAGCCCGAAAACTCATTCCGCGCGGGAGGCCGAATTTTGTTCGCCCAGCCCCCCGCCGAAACCTCAGGCTCAACCGGGGGCGGCGGATCTTGCCGGTAGCGGCAACTCTCGGGGTGGTCGCTGGCCCACGGTATCACCGGGATGCAAGTCAACCGACGATCAATGAGCCGCTTAGGATTCTCTCGCTCGCTTGGCACAACCACTGCGATCCCTCCGGTGGGAGATGGTCTCCCTGCGGAAAGGACGCCTGCATTGGTTGGATCTCGTCAAGTGTGGATCGCGCTGCTTGTCCTCGGGCTCAGTCCGACGCTCGCAGCTCAGAAGATCAAAGATGTCGCGCGCGTCGAGGGAGTGCGTTCGCAACAACTCTCGGGCATCGGTCTCGTCATGGGGCTCGCCGGCACGGGTGATACTTCTCGCAACGATCTGACTCGGCGGCTCTACCGTGCCCATCTCGAAAATCTCGGGCTCGAACTCGACGAAGCGGAGCTTCGCTCGCGCAACATCGCGGCGGTGATGGTGACGGCGACGATCACCTCCTGGACCAAGACAGGCTCTGAGATCCAGGTCAACATCGCGAGTATGGGGGACGCGAAGAGTCTACGGAATGGCTGGTTGCTCCAGACACACCTCTATCGGCCGCGCCGCTCGGTCGACGACGATCCCTTCGCCCGAGTCTACGCGCTCGCGCAGGGCGCCGTCTCGGTCCGCGGTGAGACCGAAACGGTTGGCCTGGGCAAGGCAACCGTCGAAGGTGACCTCTCGTTCCCGATCCATACACGAGACCTCGCGTCGTTCCGGATCATTCTCAATAAACCTGACTTCTCAACCGCGTCGTCGATCGCCAACGCGATCAACGGTAGCCCCTTCTTGCGAATCGTCGCCAAGGAAGAACTGCCGCTCGCGCACCCCAATGATCTCGGGTCGATTACCGTGACGATTCCGAAGAGCTACCGGACCCAGAAGCGCGTCATCGACTTTATCTCGAAGATCATGACCGACACCCCGATCGACGATGTCGATCCCGAAGCAAAAGTCATCATCGACAAAAAAACGGGTGGGGTCGCTTACAACAGCAAGGTTCGGGGCAGCCCGGTGGTGGTGATCTACAAGGGGCTCGAAATTCGGATTGGGACGGGTGATCCCGGAGATCCCAACGCCGATCGTCGACCACAGCCGCTCGTCCAAGTGCTTTGGCAGCTCGAGAGGAGTGGACTCACCCCCGAAGATTGGCCCGCAATTATCCACCTCATCCACGACGCTGGGGCGCTCAACGGAAGGCTGATCGAACGATGAACCTAACCAGCCTCGCTCGCGACGATCTCTCACTTCTCGAGCGGACCGCTGCTACCGAATCCCTGGCCGGGCCTCAGCTCCGGTCGAGCTTAAAGGCGGCGGACGAGCAGTACATTCGCGATAAGGCGACCGAAGTGAGTGAAGGCTTTGAGGGAATCTTTCTTCACCTGCTGCTCGAGCCGCTCACGAAGAGCAGTGATTCACTCTTCGGCGAAGGGGCGGCCGGCAACTTCGTCAAAACCCTCTTCCGCCAAAATCTCGCCGACAGCTTGGCGACCTCTCGACCGCTCGGGATCGCCAACACCATCGAAGAAACCGTGTTTG
>CAYZYD010000538.1:0-3296 GCA_964482505.1 uncultured Planctomycetia bacterium
CGTCGTAATTAAGTGTCGTAATCCAGGGGCTGTCCGTACAAAAGCCTAACGCGCGGCAGTGGGACCGATGAGGTAAGCGACCGATTTCACGACCGGCCTTCAGATCCCAAAGCGACACGACTCCTTGGGAAAGGATGAGGAGTCGTCGCCCGCCAGCCGCGAGCGACGACTCGCGAACATTCCCCTCCGGGTCGCAGATCGAACGGCTCCAATCACCGTCGACAATCGAGGTGACAATCCGATCCGTCGTGACGACGAGTCTCGAGCCTCGCCACTCGAGCCGACGTGTCGGAGGGGTGGTTTCTGCCCGCTCGAGCTGAAGTATCTGAGTCGGTATTTCGATTCTCTCAATCGTCGGTTGCGCTGAGAATTCGACGAGGAGTATCTGTTTGTCTGTTGCCGCGGCAATCGCCTTCGCCTCGGGATGCCACGCAAGGTCTGCGACTGGCGCGTCGCTCTCAAGCGTCACGATCGGTTGGGAAAGCTCGTCGAGAGTCCAGACCTCTAAAACTCCTTCTCGCCAAACTGCAAAGTGACCCCGAGGGCCCCAAGCAAAACCGTCACTGCGGATCTTCTTAAGCGGTACCGCAGCCCTCGAAGAGAGTTCCCAGAGCTTCAACTCACGACGCGACGTAAAGAGGCCGAGGTGCCCAGTATCGGGACTTACCGCGACATCATCAGCGGGTTCAAAATCGCGCCAAATCTGCCTTACCGAATCGTGGCACTGAACCCCCCGATCTGAATTCACGACCAGATAACGACCCGAAGTGTCCCACTCGATCGAGTCGATACGGCTCTCAAACTCCCAGCATCTCGGCGCCGCCTGACTTTCGGGACGCCAAGTCCGGATTGTGCCGTTACGCGAAGCCAGGAGAAGCCGCCCCGTCGCGCTCCAGTCGATGGCTTCGACTGACTCTTGAGGCAGGCTGTCGAAAAGTTGCTCTCGCCTGTAATCCCAAATCCGGGCTTCGCCTTGTTTATCAAGCAAAACGACCCGCTGGCTTCGCGGACCCCATTTGGCTCCAAGCAGACCATTCAAGCCGTGGCTTAGTTCGCGGACCGGCCCGTCAGGTTGCGCAATGACTACCCGCTGATCGGAATAGGCGAGGAGGCTCGAGCCGTCGGGGCTCCACGCGAGACCCACCGCGTCTTCGCGAGCCGGAAAACGCACGATTTCAGTCGGTGAGGGAATGGTTGGATTCCAAATCAGTACTTCGCCACGGGCATTTACCAAGGCGAGCTTCGAGCCCACGGGACTCCAGTCGAATAATCGGCTGCTGCCGAATGCACTTTCCAACCGAAACTGATTGCGAGCAAAGCGCCAAATTTGAACGCGATCGAGCACGTCTCGCGTCGCGAGGAACCGGCCGTCGGCACTCCAGGCAGCGAAGTTCACCTCGTACGCTTCTATCGCGTATGGGTTCGCGACCGCCGGCTGATCAAAGATCTTTACGGTGCCGTCGGCCTCGATGGCGCTATAGCGGCCGTCGGGATTCCACGCGATCGCCGTATACACTTCGACCGGGTCGAGTAGCTCTTCGGCTCCGGTGTCGACCCGAAAGGACCAAGCCTTGCCGTCGACGGTACCGACGAGCAGGCGGTCGCCCGCGGGATTCCAACTGGTAGAGCGGACTCGGCTCCTCAGTGGAGCGCTGAGAAGGCGTGTGCCTTGTGTCTCCCACACTTGCACCGTCCCCGATCGAGTCACCACCGCGAAGCGAGTTCCGTCGGGACTCCACGTCGCGAAATCGAGTTCGCCCTCCTCCCCATCATAACGGCCGAGCAAACGCGTCTCAGCCCGAGTAAGAAGGGACTGAATTTCGCCTAAGGTGATCTCGGTCAGGCTCTCGGGAAGCTCCCTGAGGATCAAAGGCACCAGGTTTGACTGGGACTCTTCGAGTTCGCGAGTCGCCAACTGAACCAATCGCTCCTGCTGGCGATCTTTGAGGGCTTCGATCTCGACAGTCTTTTGGCTGAGGACAAGATTCACCTCTTTGAGTTGCTGCGACCGGAAGCGTTCGTCTCGAGTCGCCTTCTCAGCTCGCTGGTTCTCACGTCGGGCTCTGTCGAGAGCCCAGAGCGTGGCGGCGAGCCCCGCCAGCAGCGACCCCACCACGAGCACTCCGGTCAAGACCACCCCACGGTACTTCCGCGCGAACTTCTTCAACTTGTAGATCGCACTCGGAGGACGAGCGACCACGGGCTCATGCCCCTCAAGATGGCGCCCGAGATCTTCGGCGAGCGCGAGCGGCGTTGGATATCGACGCTCCCGCCGCTTTTCGATCGCCTTAAGTACGATCCAGTCGAGTTCACCCCGAAGTCTCGCCATGAATTGTACGAGCTCGAGGCCTCGGCTCGCGGCGAGCCGGATCCCCTCGCCACGTTCGTAGGTTGAGAGTTGCACACTGGGGCGCAGGGGATCGCGCTCTCGCAAGGTCTCGAGGATCTCCTGCTCATTCATATCCCGAAATCGAAATGGGCGAGCGTCGACGAGAAGCTCATAGAGCACCACCCCGAGCGCGTAGACATCGGTCGCGGTATCGATGTCGCTCCCCCCGCTGCCGGCTTGTTCGGGACTCATGTAATCAAAGGTCCCCATGATTTGCCGCTGATAGGTCACCATCGTCATCTCGGTGAGCGGCGTAACAAGCGCTTTGGCGAGGCCGAAGTCGATGATCTTGGGGATGTGTTGCCCGTCGACTCGCGCGACCAAAATGTTTGAAGGCTTGAGGTCGCGATGCACGACCATCTTTGAATGCGCGTGTTGAGCGCCCGCGCAGACCGCTTGAAAGAGCGCCAGCCTTTCCTCGAGCGAAAGCTTTTCGCGCGCGCAGTATTCGGTCAGGGGAATGCCGGGAACGTACTCCATCACGAAGTAGGGTCGACCGTCGCTCGTCTGCCCCGAGTCGAAAACTCGAGCGATGTTCGGATGATTCATCAGCGCGAGGGCGTTTTTCTCGGCGTCGAATCGCGCGAGCACTTGCTTTGAGTCCATCCCTGGCTTGATCAGCTTGACGGCCACCGCGCGCCGCACGGGCCCTCGCTCTTCGGCCCGAAACACAACTCCCATCCCCCCCTCCCCGATCTCCTCAAGGATGCGGTAGTTGCCAATCCAGTCGAACCGTTCCGGTCGCGCCACAACTTGAGTGTCGCCGGACCCTGTGAGTTCGGGGCTCTTGACGCCACCCCGCGGGCGAAGCAGTCCTTCCGTGGCATCGCCGGAACCCAGTGCCTCGCTGCTACCCCGTACCTCGTCGCTACCCAGCAGCTCGTCGGTACCCAGCGCCTCGTCGGTA
>CAYZYD010000539.1:0-3282 GCA_964482505.1 uncultured Planctomycetia bacterium
CCAGAGTTGCCGAGTGGCGGGGGGCGGCGCCGGCTACCGGGTTCGGCATCCGGCCGCCAACGGCGCTGAGGTTCCCGGCCACGGCGGTACTGATTCTGACACCCGCCGTTGACCTTGCCTTTCGATGACTTTGCTGTAAACGTGACCTCCCAACGGAGTCTAAGCATGGCGCTGGCCTTGCTTCGGCCCCCCAGACAAAGGCAACGGACTCCAAACCCCCCCATCCGACCCCCCCCCCACACTCACCTCCCACCCACCCCCATGCGTTATTTTTTTATGATTCGGCGACCACCGAGATCACCGTCCGATCCGAAGCGGGGGTATTCCTGGCTGACGTCTCTGCGACGATCTCTTCTCAGTGGAAGACTCTTGCAGCGCAGCCCGTGATCGAACTCACGACTGATCTCCACGGACGAGCGGATTTTGTCGACGCGTACACTCAATCCGTCATCGAGATCGAGGCAGCGGGCTACCATCGTATCAAGCAGCGCCTTATCGGAAGCCAACACGAGTTTGTGCTCAAGCCCGGCGGGCCGACGTCGGTCGAGGTCCGCTCGGCGAGGGGCGAGCCGGTCGCGGAGGCGCTGGTCCAGGTAAGATCCGACGCGCGCGAAATTGCGACCGACCACCGCACCGACTCTGAGGGTCGGGTTGAGATCGGGACTGTCAGCCCCTCGGAATCGCTTACGATCCACCTCTTCCCCCAGGACGCCCCGGCCTACCGTTGGCAAGGGGTCGCCCCCGACCGCGGCCCGCTTGTTATCTCGATCCCATCCGGCATTGCACTCGAGGGGTTGGTGTTATCGCCCGACGGAGAACCCGCGGTTGGTGGCTGGGTCTTTGTGGTCGCCGCCTCGGAAGTTGGGCAGGAGAACGCGAACCCGCTCGCCACGGTTCGTTACCGCGCCTCCCGGCGAGGACGATCCCGCTTCCAACTCATGACGCGCCACCGCGCTCGCATCGGCCGCGACGGCCGCTACCACACTCGACCCTTCATTCCCGAGGGCGATGAGCAAGTGCTCTTTTACCACCCACGCTTCGCCAACCACCTCGTCGCTCTGTCGGGACAGACAGTACTCGACTACCAGTTTGAAGCGGGGGCGACGATTTCGGGTCGGGTCTTGGGCCTCGACGGAGAGCCGCGTTCGGGAGTTCTCTTACACCTCGGGGAGATCGACAGCGACGACGCGGAGAGCGTTGTCGGACGAACCCGGACCGACGAGAGGGGCGAGTTTTGCTTTGTCGGGGTGCCGACCGGAGCGAGGCGGCGTAAAGTCTCAGGTCGATGGATTGAACGACGACGGTTTGTCGTCGCGCCGTTTGCTCCTTACCGAATAGTATCGACCGAACAAGGCCGTGCCGCGGGCTCGGCTGCACTCACCGTGCAGGCTGGCGACCGCGATTTAATACTCGAAGTCGACGAGCGTCGTGAATCCGAGGAGTTCACCGTCACTCTGACTACGGGTCGCGGCGAACGATTGAATCTCTGGACTCCTTACCTCATCGCCTCGGGAGGCGTTATTCGTTCCGGAGCTCTCGGCGAGCCGCGGCGCGGACCGCTTGAGTTCTCGAGCCAGATCGTTCGAACCACCCTGCCCGCTCGCCTGCTCGCGATGCCGCCACGACCTTGGGCTTGGCGCAGTTGCGACTTTGAGGAGGGCACCCCAAAGCGGGTTGAGGTTCGGCTGGTCGGGAGAAGAGCTCCCACTTTGCGCCTCGTCGTCAATGAACTCAGCGGCCTTCCCCTCGCAGCGCATAGTATTGCGATCCAATTCGATTCGGGAACAGGCGTGGTCATCGGGACCACTGACTCATCGGGAACCATCGAAGTCGACTTTTTGGACCGCCCGTTTCAGATACTGGGTCGGTCGGGGGGACTTCCCCTCGGAAGTGTCCATTCACTCAAGGGGTGGAAACCCCTCGGCTGGGTCGACTTTTCAACTTCTGCCGACTGGATCGAAAAGGTGGTCACCGAGTAATCACCACGGGCGGAGGAGGATATTTGGGCGACCGGCTGAGTTCCTCCCCAAACGCCTCGAGCCATGCCTATAATCTCTTGGACATTTCTAAAATTCGTGAGACGTTTCGAGGAGCTCGGGAACGATGTCCCCTAGTCTGATTTTTGTTGGCGATGAGTTGCCAAGAGCTTCGGCAGGTCCTCCCTTTCTTGAGCGAGGCTCGGCTGGGGTCCGGTCAAAATCGAGATTGAAGTGGCGGACTCGATTGCCAGTGGCTGCGTCAATACTCACACAATGCTTGATTCCGGTGGCGGGGCTCGACCCTTCTGGCTTCCCTACCAAAGTCCCCGAGGAGATTTGCGTGTCTCGTTCTCTTTTTTTGCTTTGTCGCCCTTCCTCGCGACCGAAGTTTATAAGCAGCATCGCTCCGTTCGTCGCCGGCCTCGCATTCCTCGTCACGAGTTTGGTCAACGCTCAAGGCGCGGTCACCATACCGAGCGCGGAGATTTCGCCCGGTGAACCGGGCGTGCTCTCGTTGTTCGTCGCGACCAGCGAGCCGACTTACCTGATGTTCCTCGAGATCGATGGGCTCAATGGGGCCGCATTCGATCCGCTTTACGTCGAACCAGGGGCGGCACTTCAGGCCTATTCGAGCGCGACGGGCGATGTGCCCGAGTGCGATATCATCGTCTTCCCCGACTCGACCGTCGTCCTCATGCCCTTTCAAGCCCAGCCCTTCTCGAGCCTGATCTTCGGTAGTGAGGTGATGCGACTCGTCGTCACCCCTCAAGCGGATACGCTCGGAACTTTCCCGATTTGTTATACCTTTATGACTGAATTCAATTTAGTGAACCTTACGACGAGTCTCACGGTGGTCGCTTCAGAACCCACATTTATACGCGGCGATGCCAACGCTGATCAGCTCGTTAACGTCGCCGACGTCAACACGCTCATCGGAGGTCTCTACCTCGGGGAAGAATTTCCGTCTTGCGCTGACGCTTGCGACGCCAATGACGACGGTCTCGTCGATATCGCCGACGTCGTCGACCTTCTCAACAACCTCTTCGTTTCTGGCAACGGTTCGGTATCCTCCTGCGGAGAAGACTCGACCTATGACACGCTGCCGCTCTGCGAGCGCGATTGCTAACTCGGGAGTAACCCGGGAGTCGGCTATTAGAATCGCTGGTTTGATTTCCGGGTCGAGGTCCCCCGATATTCGCAAGGCCTGAACGAGAATTCGTAAGGCGTCCGCTGGGCCCCGTTCGCGGGCGGATTTGGCGTGCGCACACGTCAATATCGGTCGTCAGCCCCTCTTGGGCTCAGT
>CAYZYD010000540.1:0-1478 GCA_964482505.1 uncultured Planctomycetia bacterium
GGGCTCGAATTCTCGACCTCCCGCATCGAAACCAGTTTTCGGGCGGGCTGCTAGGGATAGCTTTCTCAAGAGATCGCCCGTATCTTGGAAAAGAACAAATTCAGACGAGGGGTCGGCTCACAAAGTGCTTTCGAATGGCGCGACGAAAGAGCACCACGCTTGAAATCTCCCCCACAACTCATCGGCGTTGTCCATCTCTTGCCGCTGCCGGGATCACCGGGGTATGAGAGTCGTGAGCTGGTTCGTGAGCGCGCAGACCGGGATGCGAGCGCCTACGTTCGCGCAGGGTTTGATGGCATCGTCGTCGAGAATTTTGGTGACACTCCGTTCGCGGAGCGGGTTGAACCCGTGGTGATCGCGGAGATGGCGATCGTGGTTCGGGCGCTTCGGCTCGAACATCCCGAGCTAGCGATCGGAGTCAACGTTCTCAGGAACGACGCTCAAGCCGCCCTGACAATCGCCACGAGTGCAGAGGCTGACTTCATTCGGGTCAATGTGCATTCGGGAGCGCTTCTCACCGATCAGGGTTGGATCCAGGGCGACGCTTATCAAACTTTGAGACTGAGACGGCGACTCGAATCCAACGTGCAGATCTTCGCCGACGTCGGAGTGAAACACGCGGTCCGGCCCACCGGGTTCGACATCCGAGAGTCGGCGCGGGAGACGGCTTATCGAGGTCTCGCAGACGCGTTGATCGTGACGGGGACCGCGACGGGTAACGCCGCCGACTCAGAGGAGCTCGAAGCGGTGACCAACGCGGTTCCCGATCGTCGCGTTCTCGTCGGCAGTGGTGTCAACCTCGAAAACGTTCCCTACTTCGCGAGTCGCAGCGCTGGGGTCATCGTGGGTACGAGTGTCAAAGTCGAGGGCGTCACCACTCAACCCGTCTGCCCCGACCGCGCCGAAGCGTTTGCCGAACGATATCGCGAGTGCGTTTGAGTTGCGGAGCCGAGTGTGTCCGAGCGGCTCAACCTTGAAGGATCGCCGCGAGAGGTTGCACTTCGCCTCTCCTCGCGTAGCTTAAGAGCACGCGCGAACAAATCCCTTGTAGACATTAGCAGCAGCGCGCGTCTTGAGCGCGGGCCGACGCCAGCTACGTCGATTCCCCCGGCCTTTAAACGGGAACGGCAAGGCACACTCGGTGCCGAGGAAGACAAAAATGCTCGAACCCATCGCCGTCCGTCATAATCCCGGTTTTGTCAAAATCGGCGAGGCCTACGTCGCCGCGAGCGCGACCGTGGTTGGCAACGTCGAGCTCGGGGCGGGCGCGAGCGTCTGGTTTGGTTCGGTAATCCGCGGCGACGACGCCAAGGTCACGATCGGAGATCGCGTCAACGTACAAGATTTGAGCATGGTGCACGCAGACCCCGGAGTGCCGCTCTGGATCGAGCCCGAGGTGACCATCGGTCACCGCGCCGTAATCCACTGCGAGCGTATCGAGCGCGGCTGTCTCATCGGGATGGGGTCGATCCTCCTCT
>CAYZYD010000540.1:1488-3279 GCA_964482505.1 uncultured Planctomycetia bacterium
CCTCTCGGGAGCCGTGATCGGGGCCGGCTCGGTCATCGGTGCGGGGTCGCTCGTGAGCCCGGGTAAGAAGATCCCGCCCAATTCGCTCGTGGTCGGAGTTCCGGGGCGGGTCGTTCGCGAGATCACCCCGGAACAACAGACGGATATCGCGCGCTCGGTCGAGAAGTACGCCGCGACCGCGGCCGAGTACGCTTCGCTCTTTCCAGCTCGTCCACCCGAGTAGTTTGTTCAGACTCGATGGCCCAAACAGATCCCACCCAATCCACCTCCTCAGAAGGGGAGTCGCCGCCCTCGGCCAAGACTCCCACGCTGCTCGCGATCGAGACGAGCCATCGTCAAGGGTCGGTCGCCCTCGATACCGGGAGCGTCATGGCGGTCGAACTTCTGAGTCCGGGTCTCGTCCACGGGCGTGAATTGTTGCCGACGATCGCGCGACTGACCCGATCTCAATCAACCACCCCCTCAGACCTCGTACGGATCGCGGTGAGCGCCGGCCCGGGCTCCTACACCGGAATCCGAATCGGCGTGTCGACCGCCAAAGCGATCGCCTGGTCCCTCGGGATTCCGGCTCTACCGATCTCGAGTCTTGAGACGGTAGCGCACGCATTCACGAAGCAAGACAAGATCGAGGCTGGTCGAGAATTTGCCGTGGTTGGGGATGGGCGTCGATCGACGGCGTACTTCGCGCGATTTCGTATCGACTCGGGAGTTTTGGTCCGCACCGAACTGGATCAGGTCTGGCCCGTCGAGCAGATTTGTGAGACGCTTCCGCGCGAGACGTTGGTGATCGGAAGTGGACTCGAGACGCTCACCGAGTTTGAACGATTCGAGTGTCGTCCGGGTCCCTGGAACCACCCCGACGCCGGGGCGGTTCTCGAACTCGCCCAAAAACTCGACCGCGAGATTCGATCGGGGCGCGCGAATCCGCCCCCCGGTTATGACGATCCGCACCAACTCGTTCCCGCCTATCTCCGCCCGTCCGAAGCGGAGGAGAGGCGACTCAAACAGTAGGCGGCCGATCGAAAGTATCGAAACCGCCGACATGCCCGCCCGCTCTTCGGACCGCGCCTCTTGCTAGGAGCCCGGTCTGCTGTCAACTGGAGTCATTCCGCTCAACTTCTAGGCCTTCTGGAAGATCGCGGACCAGCGAGGAGAGAGGGACGCGCTTGGAACTACCGCGCGTATGGGCAGAAATCGATCTCGGAGTCGTCGCGAACAATCTTCGGATCTTGCGCGAACGACTTCCCACCCGTGTCAAAGTACTCGGAGTCGTGAAGGCTGACGCCTACGGTCACGGCGCCGGCCCCATCGCCGCCACGCTCGAGCGCCAGGGGATCGACATGCTCGGCGTCGGGGATTCACACGAAGCGATCCGACTCAGGGAGTGGGGAATTCAGGCGCCGATCCTGGTGTTGGGAGCCGTGGTCGAACGCGAGATCCGCGATCTCGTCGCTCACCGAGTCACCCTGACCATCCACAGTCCCGACCGGATTGAACTTCTCGCAAGCGCTGCGCGCCGGTTCGGCCTCAAGATTCCCGTGCACCTCTTGATCGATACCGGGATGACCTTGCTCGGGGTCAAGCCCGAACATGCCCTCGAGCACCTCGAGCGGATTGAAGGTGACCCGGGCCTCGATCTATGCGGTATCGGCACCCACCTCGCGAGCCCTCAAAATCTCGATTTCGCCTCGCGTCAGTTCGACCAGTTCGACGCGATCTTAGCCTCGCTTCAAGCTGCGCACCGGCGGGTACCCCTCGTTCACGTCTCCGCCTCCCAGGGCATCCTTCACT
>CAYZYD010000541.1:0-3276 GCA_964482505.1 uncultured Planctomycetia bacterium
CGAGTTCTCACTCGAACTTTCCGAACAGGACACTAGCAGCCCGCCCGCAAAACTGGTTTCGATGCGGGAGGTCGAGAATTCGAGCCCAGTGCCTCGGGCGAACCGAAGGCGTATTGGCCATACGTCGAGGTTCGCCGGGGGCGCTGGGCGAAGGAAGCTCGGCCTCCCGCGCGGAATGAGTTTTCGGGCGGGCTGCTAGCGTTGTTGTCTCCGGCAATTCTCGCTTAGCATGAAGACCTCACCGGGACAGGCCACCGGGTGACACCGTCGCGCGAAGACATTGGCGTCGAAGGCATCGGCCGCGAGGGCATTGAGGTCCCGGCGAGCCGGCGGAAGTCGGCGCGCTATTACTTCGAAGGCTTAGAGGTCACTTCCCAGACCCCATGCTGGACGTCGCCGAGGAAGTAGATAGCGAACTTACCGTGCCCGGGGACCTCGGTCGACGGAAGAGCGATCTCGCCGCCCGCGGCTTTCGCGGTCTTTACGGCGGCGTCGATGTCTTTCACCAAGGTGTAGGGCCGGACCATCGGCTTGTCGTGATCTGCGAGCGGCGCGCGCACTCCGATCATTCCCCCGCTCCTCAAGGTGGCGGTGCGTGCGTTGCCGAGGCCAGCCTCGATCTTGCCGAATCTCACCCCGTGTTGCTTCTCCAATACGCCGATCGTCTTGTCGACCTCGGTGGTCACGATCTCGAGGTAATGGACTTGGACCGTTTTTTTCTTCTTGGGTTCGGCGTTCGTGAGACCGTACCAAAGCGACAGGATCCCGAGGGCGAGAATCGGGAGGGCGAACATCATTCTTGAGATGGTCATGACGGGTTCTTCTCTTCTGAGATCTGGATGAGGTTTCCGCAGGTGTCATCGAACACCGCGGTAATGACGGGGCCGTGGTCAACGGGGGGTTGAGTGAATCGAACCCCAGCGGCGGACAACCGCTCGTACTCGGCTTGGACGTCGAACGTCGCGAACGCGGTCCAAGGAATCCCGTCCTCCACCATCGCACTCGTGAACGGTTTCACGGCTGGGTGGACGTTCGGTTCGAGGGACAGTTCGGCGCCGTTTGGATCCTCCGCCGACACGACGACGAGCCAAGAGTGCTCCCCGACCGGAATGTCGTGTTTCAATTGAAAGCCGAGAACCTCGGTGTAAAAGCGCAGCGCTTCCCGCTGGTTCTCGACGAACATCCCACAGCCTTTGATTCTCATCGTGGCTTCCTCCTTTTGTTGCGCTTCCTCTTCGGCTGGCTCCCCGAGGGACGATCCTCTGCTCTCGAAACCGGCCACCTCTCCACGATGGCTCTCAACGGCGCCCCGTCGAACCAGAGAACCTTCGTCCTGCCGCGTCGATCGGTCACGACCAAGCCGGCTTCCTCCAAGACCGTAAGGTGTTGCGAAATCGCCTGCCTCGACGAAGTGATGTCGTGCACCATCGCGAGGCGACCGCAGAGCTCAAAGAGCGTCTGCTCTTCACGCTTACACAGTTCGTCCAGAATCGCCCGCCGCGTCGGATCGGCGATCGCGCGGAACACATCGTCTCTTGAGTCCACTCAGCACTCCGGCCTGCAGCCCTCTAAACCGTGGCGATCGAGCTGCTCCTCCGACCGGCAGAAGTATAGGCAAGCACAAACTTGCATGTCAATCACGCGGTTGGAAGTTCTGGGCGAGAGCCGCGAGTCCAGCCCACATTCATCACTCCCGCGGTTCTTCACGAAGTGGCTTCACGTTACTCGGGACGCCTCGGCCTCGAGTGTCGACGGGCTCGACCTGAAATCGGCCCTGGTAGCCAAAGAGTTTTCCGAGGAGCCGGTTTCGCACGTCGACTTTGATGCGGAAGCAGTTCTCGGAGTCGTCGAACCATTCCTCGACCATCGCGGTGCCCGAGAGCGCAAGCGGGAATCGGAATCCGAGCAGCCCCTCGTAGAATCTCTGCTCTCCCGAGCAGATCTTCATCCCCCCTCGCTCGCTCACTGATAGATCGAGATCGACGGCGAGGTGTTGGTGGTTACCGAGGTAATCGACGACGCGCTTTCGAGACTCGCTGAAGATCATCGTCGCGTCGAAGCGTCGTGGTTTCGTTCGGTGATCGAACGTGCGCACCCAGGTTACGGTCTCCCGACCGAAGCTGTCCTTGTAGGCGTAGTTCTCGATACGAAAGGGTATGTCTCGGCCGGTCTCTGGAAACATGATGTTCCGCCACGCGCCGAGGTAAAGGAAAGGAAGCGTATAGGCCGGCCCTCGCCAGATCTTCTCCATAACTCCTCGGCCGACCTGGGCGGTGCCGGCCCGACTATCAAAGCCGAAGCGTTCCTGGATCTTGGGGTGGAGGTTCTCGAAGTCGGACTCGAGCGCGCGTTCGTAGATCGAGCGAGTCGACGTCTCCCGTGTCATCTGTGGCTCAGCTTCTAGGACTTCCATGAGTCGACCTCTCTCTTTTGCAGTGGGAAGCGGACGGTAGATCGCGACCCGTAATGAGTGCCACGGTCGCGAGGAGAGCGAGCTGCACGTTGAGCGTCATCGGGTTGAAGGCGCTTTCGAAGGTGTCGGTGGAATGGAGGGCGACGCCGAAGGTGGCGAGGATCATCATCGCTGCGGTGATAAGGAGCGGGATTCGAGATCTCCAGAAAAGGAGCACGACCACCGCGAACAATACCTCGCCGATCCCGGCCGCGAAAACGAGCTTCGAGGCGAGGTCGGGCTCGACGCCGGCGTCCGTCAGAAGCTCGGACTCGAGCGGATGGTCAAAAATCAGCTTTGGGACGAGTCCGTGCCAAAGCCAGACGAATGCGACGCCGATCCGGCATATGGCGTAGGCGAGTGCGAGACGAAGCTGGTCCCGGGGATCACGCCCATCTTCGATCCAGCGGCGCAACCGATCGAAGCTCCAGGCTGTGGCCCAGCCGATAAGCGGCCGGAAGAGGAGCGTATCGATTGCACGACCCAGGGCGCCAAAGCGAACGCGGTAGTCGTACCCCGTGTAGAAGCGCACCGCCTGCGTGTCCTCGTCCTCTTGGACTTCGTACTTCCAGTAGCCCGAGCCCTCTCCAATCAGCGAATACCGGTCGTCCGATCCAAACTTGAGCGCTGACGTGCGCTCAGATTCTGAGAGCCTCTCGGCCACCGTCTCGCCGTAACCCTCGATCGCGAGTCCAAAGCCGAGACGGGTTGCGTAGCGGAATCGCTGCGGCTCCGTCTCATCTGGTCGTGGCAAGTACTCGATGTTAGTGAATCGCAGATCCCAACGCTCGTGCTGCTGGGGATCTTGGGTGCGGTCCCATACG
>CAYZYD010000542.1:0-3270 GCA_964482505.1 uncultured Planctomycetia bacterium
TCGATGAAAAGGAGGGGGGATGCTAAGCCGAGTTCTGTCGGCAGTCCAAGGACCACCGTGCGGTCATTCATCTCGGATCGACGTTGCCGCCGACCTCGAACGATCTACCCGGGCCTATACACCGAAGTGCGCGGGACGGGCCGCCCCTTTGCCCTTATTTGATCTTCCTCCGAGTGGGGTTTACCCTGCCAGAGATGTCACCATCTCCGCGGTGAGCTCTTACCTCACCATTTCACCCTTACCGACCGAAGCCGGCGGTATATTTTCTGTGGCACTATCCCTGGGATTGCTCCCGGTGGGCGTTACCCACCACTCTGCCCGGTGGAGCTCGGACTTTCCTCGACGCCCAGGACAGCCCGAAGGCTGCCGGCGACGCGACCGCGTCTCACCCCTCCGCTGTTGATAGTAACTCGAACGGCCGGAGTCTCCTACTGGGCCGCATAAATCAGCAGCGAAGTCGGAAGTCGCATAATGTTCGCAGCTGGGAAGAATATGGACGGATTCGGCCGCGGGCGACTCTCGAGCCGCCGGGTATCCGCTCCTACCACATCGCCCGTGGCGGGTTAGCCGGAGCGCACCAAGATAGGGCTGCGGCTCCCTCGCGGATGCCATGAAGCGGAGTTCTGGGACTCCCCTGGTCGCGGACCTCTGACTCAGTCGCATCAGCGGGACGTGACGGAGTCAGGAGTTTGGGGGGCGACCTCAGATCGCTCCGGGTATGTAGGAAGCTAGCGCACACTAAACTCTGAGAGGATTTCGCGGACGTGCTCGGCGATTTGGCGGCTGCTGCGGTACTGGCGGCGCAGGTCGACGGGGGTCCAGCCGCGCCAGACGTGTCGGTCGAGACGCCGGTCGTAGAAGTCGATGACGAGAAATTCGTCGACGACATTCTGCGCGTAGATATTGTTCGGGCCGTGCCAGGCTCGGAACCCGTAGTCCACTTGGAGATACTGCCACTCTCGCGACGTGATCATAGCCCGGACGTAGAAGTCGGACTCTTCGAGCAGCTCTTCACGGTAGCCGCGCGTCTGCAGCTCAAACTTGATTTCGTCACGGATCCGCTCAAAGAATACCTCGCTGAATTGCGGGAGGCCCTCATCTTCGGCTCCGACGAAATCGATCGCGAAACTCTCCCAGGCCGAGAAGTTGAAGTCGGACTCGAAGTCGCTGAAGGACCGCGTGGTCTGGCAGCCGACAAGGCTCCCCACGAGCAGGATAAGGGTGATCGCAAGAAGCGACCGGATCAGGCGAGGGGATTTCTCAAGGGGTCGCGCTCTCGGCGCCAAGGACTGAGGCGTCTTCACGGGCGCTCCTTTCAGGGTTATTCGGAGACTCTGAGTATAACCGCCCAGCAACAAGTCTCTACTTTTTGGAAAATCCTTGGCAAACTTCACCGGGCCCTATGTCGGTTTGCTTGCTGGGTCGGCTTGCCTCGACGTTCGACAACTCTTCGAAATCGGGATCGTTTGGAGCCCACGAACTCCGGTGAATTCAGATGAGGCAACTCTTCGGCCCGAGGTTGTCGAAAGCTGTATTCGGGTGGTGAGATCGGGGGACGCCGGTTGCTGCTGCCTCATACCGATCGATCTGTGTTATAGTACCCGCTGGAAACGGAAATCGCCCGGAAGGAACTTTTATGAAGTATCTCATCGCAGTTGTCGCCCTCTTGGCCTTCGGGGTGGGGAGTATTTATCTTTTTACCTCGCCCGAGCTCGAAGTCGTCGCTGAGAAACGGATCGCCGCGCCCACGACTCAGCTCTACCCCTACGTCAACAATCTCACCAAGTGGCCCGACTGGACCGTTTGGGAGACCAAGGAGCGGAATTTCGAAGGCCCCGAGGCCGGCGTGGGGGCTGCACAGAGCTGGACCGATACCGATGATATCAAGGGAAGGATGGAAATCACCGAGAGTGACCCGCAGTCGGGGATCAAGTACGACCTAGAGTTCGAGAACTTTCCGAAATCCTACGGCGCCGTCGAGTTCGCGTCATCCCAGGACGGCCAGGGGACAATCGTCCGTATGAAGATGAAAATGACGGTCGGCAACAACCCCGTGGGTCGGTTGATGAAGGGTCAGATCGAATCCTACATCAAGAAGGACTTCTCTCAGTCTCTCGACAAACTCGCCGGTTTGGCCGAGGACGGAAGCGCCGTCGAAGAGAGCACGAATCCGCAGAAGTAGTCAGCCGCTCCTGCTCGAAGGTCGCTGCTCGGTTCTTGGGATATCTTGGTGTTCGGCCTCGAATGAGCCTCTCCCGCGAGAGGCTCTCTCTTTGGCGCGCCGTAGTTTTAAGAACCGTAGTTTTGAGATTCTTCCTCAAGCGACACCCCGGCTATTCCGAGGATCTTCTCAGGAAAGGCCGGTCACCGATGTGGGAATTATTTTCGGAACTCTTCGAATTTATGATCGCCCGAAAAAAACTCTGGCTTGCCCCCCTTTTCGTTGTCCTCGCGCTCCTCGGGGTGATCATCGTCGCGGTCAAGGGAAGTGTGGTGGCGCCGTTTATCTACACCCTGTTTTGAAGCCCCTTCGAACACTTCAATTTGACAACAAGAGGCTCGGTCGACAGGATAAGGGCGCTTAGCAGCCCGCTTGAAAAACAAAGACTCGGCCACGAAGTCAGTCTTCCTTCACTCTGCACCTGCGTTGCGCGACAAACCCTCAAATGATCTTGGCGCGGACACTAGTCTAGTCTAGTTCTAGTCCTAGTAGCCCGCCCGAAAACTCATATCGCGCGGGAGGCCGAGCTTCCTTCGCCCAGCGCCCCAGGCGGAACCACGAAGTATGGCCAATACGCCTTCGATTCGCCGGGAGCACTGGGCTCCCGAGGACTTGGGCTCCCGAGGACTTGGGCTCCCGAGGACACTGGGCTCCGGAGGACACTGGGCTCCGGAGGACACTGGGCTCCGGAGGACAATGGGCTCGAAATCTCGGCCTCGCGCATTTCGAAAGCAGTCTTTCGGGCGGGCTGCAAGCGCTAGCGAAAGGGCCCCTCGTGAACTGTACCTTCAAACTCGTCACCCTCTTGACACTCATGACTCTCGTTATAGGGGCCAACGAAGGCGGAGCTCCCGCCGGCCAAAATCCTGGGCAAATGAGAACTGTCCAACCCGCCCCAAAAGAACCGCCTCCACCCACCAAGCTGCCGCGAACCACCGATGACGCCATGTTTGCGGGCCTCAATTGGCTGGCCGCGCACCAGCATCCCGACGGCTATTGGTCGAGTTCGACCGTTTACACCGAGGATAAGAGAGCGGCGCTTTACTACC
>CAYZYD010000543.1:0-3267 GCA_964482505.1 uncultured Planctomycetia bacterium
AGGCCGAATGGCTCGCCGAGTTCTCACTCGAACTTTCCGAACAGGACACTAGCGGCCCGCCCGAAAAAGTCATTTCTTCCAACTCGCTATAACGCGCTTTACGATCGGATCCGACCCCGCCCAAGCAAAACCTCCCCTCGGTTGATTCCGGCCGAGGGGAGGCATCGCTTTATCTCAGGGGGAGTGACGCTAGCAGATTCTCAACCTCCACCAGAAGATCTTGAGGTCGAATCTCCAGCAATTCGCCTCGCAGGCGGCACGCGCGGCCTCGGCCGCTTGTTTTCGAGCTTCGAAGAGTGCATTGGCCGCTTCGATGGCCTCCTTGAGTGCGAGGGCGATCGCGACGTAGGCCGCCGCTGCCGCGGCTACCGCGGCGGCGTAGCACAATGCGATTGTCGCGGCCATCCGTGCGACGCAGAGCGCGGCGCCCCAGAAGGTCCAAACTGCGATGGCCATACAAGCCAAGAATGCATTGCGGGCTCCCGCAACGCAGGCCGACTTGGCCGCGCTCAACCCCAGAGCGACAAGAGCGCGAGCTTCATTAGCAATCGCGGTCGCTACCGTGACCGCGGCGATCCACTCACCGTGGGCCCATTGCATATCAGCGTCGTACGCAGCTTTGCAAGCCGCCATACAGGCGGCGTCCTGGTAGAAGTGGGGGATCGGGATGGGAATCCAGATATAGAGAGGACAGGGATTCGGAATCTCAAACTCTCCAGCGACGATAGTGATCTCGGTATTTGTACCGTAAGTTACAGAGATACCGGAGACCGGGGAGTCGTTCACGTATCCAGCGAATCCCGTATAGGAGACTCCGAGTTCGGTCAAGATTGAGATCTGGCCTTCCGAAAGTTCGAATTCTTCGAGCGGGAACGAGACGGTCTCGACAACGTCGACGTTAAACTCGTGCCCAGCTTCCGTCTGGCCCGAGTAGATCTCTCCCGGCTCGATCACACTCGCTTCAAGGCTGAGCGTGCTCTCGGTTTCGCCGGGTCCTTCATCGAAAAGCTCGTAGAACAAATTGGTGAGAGGCTCGAGAGCCGAGTCGTCGGGCAGTGGTACCAGGTCGGCGTCTTCGAACTCCGGAAGCACGAAGGAGCCGGGCTCTGTTGGCTCACCGAGATCGAGCTCTAGGTCACCGGTAGCGAACTCCTCGGCAAAGGGGCTATCGAGTCCGAGATCGTAGAACACAACGAATTCGGTGGTGAGTTCTCCGTCGCTGTTGACCTTGGTCAGCGACATCCCGTCGACGATCGCCTGACCGTTTTCGCCCTCGACCTGAGCGATGATGTCAAACATTTGAACTTGGCTCTGCTCGAACTCTTCAGCAGATCCGGGCGGGAGGGTATCCGGGTCGATTTCGATTTCGGCAATCAAGCGAACGCTGAGGGTAAAAGGCTCACCATTGGGTCCGGTGCCGGTGAAGTCGCCATAATCCAAGACCGGCTCTTCGAGCGTATAGACGAATTCCTCGACCTCTAGAGTTTCTCCAAAGATCGCAAAGGCCACCTGTTGGTTGGTTTCTAGATATGCGGCCAGAGCCTCCTCGTCGCTCACTTCTTCGCCAGGATACTCTTCGGTACCCGCGGGAATCAGAGGTACTTCTTGTACGGTCGGAGTCGCAGAGGCCGTTCGGCTGTTTGAGACCATGAGCGGGATGAAAGCGATCGAGTAGATCAGCACAATCGAGAGCGGGCGCTGAATCTTGCGCCAAAGTGAGTAAGACATTGGGTTCTTTCTAACGACAAGTATGAGAGTTCAGCCCATGAGACCGATCATTGATCGGGTGTTATTGCGTCGGGTCAACTTCTGAACAAACGCACCTCGAGAAGAAACATTGCAAGCCTTGCTTCGGATAGATTGCACGCGTTGTGCCAAGCTAGTGGGCGTCTCAGTGGCGATCGGGTGCTGCTAATTTGTAACGTGTTCAGTTTTCTTGCGGACAGATCGCGACCGAGGACCGGTGCTTGCCGGAGACAGCGAGTCGCGGCTCGAACTCCGCCTGTTCATGTTGGGAGATGTCGATTCCCCAAACGCCCCGTGAAGTTGATGGCTCGAATCGGTATCGTCAGGCCGTGACGCGCATGGGGGGTGACGACGGGGGGCGTGAGCTCGCGGGTTGCGGCAACTCCCGAGTCGACCTCCCGGATCGAAAGCAGTTTTTCGGGCAGGCTGCTAGTGTCGGGGGCCAGTGCCCGAGTTCTGCTTCTCATGACCAAGTCGTCGCTTTCTAAGAGTCCGCCCCGAATAGTGCTTTCGACCTGGGTAGGTGGAGCAGCGCCCACTTTCTTAGTCCTGGCGGTTGCGGCCAATGCTGGCGTGGTCGACGCGCTCCGATAGCGCCGGCTTCAACTGAGATAACTTTTGGGCAGGCAGGCTGCACCGCTCGACCGCGACGGCCGGCCTCATCTGCTCGTTCGTTAAACTCTCTTTGTTAGGAACTGTTTTGATTTCGCTAATCGCTCTCAACGATCCCGAGCCACCATCCGCGAGCGATCTCATGGCACCACTTCGGAATTACTTTGGGGACGCGGCAGAACTCAAACTCGGACCTTCGGGTAAGACGCTCGAGATTGAGCTCAACGACGAGGAGATTACGGTCGCCCCCGCGCTTCATCCGGTGCCTAAAGAAGTCACTCGGAACGCGCTCGAGAATGCCTGGTACTGGCCCGACGCGGAATCGAGGTTCGGAGGGCACCGTTCACACATGGCGGTCGTGATCAAAGACGTGTCAGAGAGTTCGGCCCGGCTCAAGAGTATGCTGCTTACGCGGCTCACTTCGGTCATCGGGGAAGCGCTCGGATACGTTGGAGTTTATTGGGAGCCCGCCGAAGCCGTGCATTCGAGCGAGGCCTTTAGTGAATCGTCGCGAGCGATGTCGGAGAAAGAGCTCCCTCTCCGGATTTGGGTGCGGTTCAACTTGGTTGAGAACCCCGACGGAACGCATTCGCTCTACACGACCGGGCTCGACCCGCTCGGGTTTCTCGAGCTCGAAGTCAGGGCGTCCAAGCGACCCCCCGAGAATATTCAAGGTTGGGCCTTTAATATCGCCCACTTCCTGCTCGACCGCGGGGTGTTGATTCCCGATGGCGACACCGTGGGGGTCAGCCAGAGCGAGTGGATTCGGGTGCACCATCTCCCTTCGGCGATCGATCCCGAGCGTCGCTGCCTCTACCTTGATCTCGACCTCGACGAGGAGATTGAAGAGAGTTTCGAGAGGGGTGAGAATCCGTTTGAGCCGCCGGGCTAGCCTGCTAGTGTCCTGTT
>CAYZYD010000544.1:0-3246 GCA_964482505.1 uncultured Planctomycetia bacterium
AGGAGGGTCTCCGCCAAGTCCGGATGCCAACCGTCCCAACGCGAGGCGGGAACGATGCCTTGGGTGCGAGCGCCGGCCACACTAATCGTATCGAGCTGCAGATAACCGATTCGCTCGATAAGGGTGTGGGCCGCGCGGCGCGCGCGTACCCCATCACCCGCGGCGCGCCGAGGATAACCAGCCCATTCGGGTCGCATGAGTCCCGCTCGCGCGAGCGCTAGCCGACGCACTTCGCGAATCGAGAGCGTTTCTCGAGCTGACAATGATCCTCCCGCTACCCGCTCGCTCAGCGTTTCATCCGCGCCCAGTCAGCGCCACGCAGCAACTCTCGAGGGAAGAGCTGACCCCCCCGCGCTCCAGCTTACTGGATAGCATACCTCTGAGATTATCCTGGGAGCCTCTGAAAGCGAAGACTCGAGACTAAAGAACGCTTACGGACAAGCGTCGTGGTCGAGGCAGCTCAATGAATTGAGCGCTCCTTCTTCGCAATCGGGGAACGGAGCGGCGGGAGCGGGGCCGTCGAGAATGAGATGCGATAATCCGAAGAAGAAATCGGAGAGACCGACCTCTCCATTCGCGTCGATGTCGAGAGTGGCGTGACAGCTATTCGGTTGACCCAAGAAGGTCACCTGGAGTCCGGCGATGACGTCGGCGAGCGTAAAGAGGAGATCCTGATTCACGTCTCCGCGAATCCACCGCGGCGCCGGGAGCACGGCGCTGCTATCGTCGATCGTGACGACTTGGTCTGCGGAGAGGTCGTAAACTTCGGACAGCAGACCACTCGGCCAGTAGACGCGCACTCTTTCGACGGTCGCTTCGCCGCCGAGTCCAAAGTGCACAGTGTGCGGCCGTGAGGTCTTGTAAGAGCCCGTTCCGAGTATCGCGCGGATCTGGGTCTGGCCGCCCGCTAGAACTTCGACGATCGCGCCGAGTCCAAAGCGGTTTGGGCTACTCGAACTGAGTTTGACAGCGAGCCAGTGGCTTAAGTGGCCGACTTGGTTGATATAGATCCGGATCGGCTCATTGATCGCTTGGACGACGAGGTCGAGATCGCCATCACCGTCGAGATCGGCCGGTTCCGCACAGTAGGTCGGTTCCGAACTGTCGAGACCGAATTGACCGGCGCTCTCTGTGAGCGGCAAGTTGGGGCCACCGAGAAAGAAGGCGTCGGGTCCGTCGCTCGCCGCCACGAAGAGGTCTTCGTAGCCATCATTATCGTAGTCAAAAATCGGGGCGCCCCAGGTGGTGTGGGGGTGGTTGAGCCCGTAGGGAACGCTCTGATCGACAAAGCCACCCTGGGTGTCACTTATCAGCAAGACGGCGCTGCCGCCCTCTTCGGTGTTTGTGAGATAGAGGTCGAGGTAGCCGTCGCGGTTGAGATCCCCGCAACCGACTCCCATCGAATCGATCACGATACCGGCTCCATTGAGGGCACCGACTTCCGTGAGCATCCCCACCTCGTTGAGATAGAAGCGATTCGGGTCTTGCTTGTCGTTTGAGACGTAGAGATCGAGGTCGCCGTCGCGATCGTGGTCGAAGAAGAGCCCCTGAAAGGTCGGGGCAGTTTCAAAGAGGATCGCTTGGGTCTGGTCGCTAAAGTTACCCGCCCCCTCGTTGCGGTAGAGTCGGCTCGGGGTTTCGTGGTTTGAAACAAAGAGGTCGAGCTGAGAATCGCCGTTGTAATCTCCCCAGGCGCAACCGAGCGATTGGCCATCGTCGTCAAGGGGT
The DNA here is from genome assembly GCA_964482505.1 of uncultured Planctomycetia bacterium. Classification (GTDB taxonomy): domain Bacteria; phylum Planctomycetota; class UBA8108; order UBA1146; family JAJFFE01; genus CAYZYD01. The sequence continues at coordinate 1,729 of CAYZYD010000544.1, forward strand.
GGCGTCGTCGCCGCTGAGAAGGTCAGCCCACCCTGGTTTTGGTAGAGCAGGTTGGGCTCCTCGTGGAGCGAAAAATAAACGTCGAGAAGGCCGTCGCCGTTAAAGTCGGCGGTCGCGACTCCACTCATAACAAAACTACTCGGGAGGCCGCTCCCCGGCGTCGCCTCGGTAAAGTAGCCACTACCGTCGTTTGAAAAGAGCAGCACCTGACCGTCGTATCGCCCAGTCAACATCAGATCGACGTCCCCGTCGTTATCAAAATCGTTGAGCGCAAACCCGCGCCCCCAATGCTGACTCGCCCCGTAGGTGTAGAGGTTCGCGACTCCGCGTGCCGCAGCCTCCTCGGTCCAACTCACCTGAGCAGAAGTTGGGGAGGCAGCGACGAAGAGCAGGACCCAGCCCAATACACTACCGACGACGGTGCCATGACAGAAAAGAGCAGCCGCTGGGAAAGGAGAGCGATACGTACCCATACGTCGATCCATAAGCCTGCAACCCATCCCGCTCAAAACGACCCGGCCTCTTCAGCCCGACCGGAGCGCAGCGCACTGTACAGACGGGCAAGCCAGAGCTCCCTTTACCCAGAAGACCTGACCGGCGGACATCGCCGTCCAGTCTTCCACGGGACTTGCGCCGCGCACATATCGGTAAATTTTTGGTTAAGTGCCCGCGAAGGATCGTACTGCCTCGACCTTAACCTGTCCAGAGGCTCGGTCTTGAGCAGCCTCTGAGCACCAAAGCGGTGCCGCTCAAGGCAAGCGCACCGGCGGTTTAGCCGACTGTCCCGCGAAAGAAATGTCGCGTGATCTCGGGAGTGGGAACCCAGCAGGACTTAAGCGGGAACAAACGGTGCCGATTGTTGGCGATGCGGTTGTAGCAGAAGTCGCGGATAAAGCGCGGCACGACGAGCCACCAAGAGAGGAGCCAGTAGGGGAACTCGAGATAGGCGTACATGCGTAACACCGCGGTCGAGCGAGTATAGACTTGGTTGTTCTCGATAAAGACGATCGTGCGTTGACTCGTCTCGGTGCGTCCGATCGACTCGAGCACTTCTTGGCCAAGTTCGGAGCGCGACGGCAACATTTGAAGACGCGCATTCGGATCGTGACGAATGATGAATTGAATCGACCGCGTTCAGAGCCCGCACTCCGCATCGAAAAGAACGATGCGGTCGTCGGGGCCGAAGAGAGTTTGGGTCGTGGGCTTTTCTGACATCGAGATCCTATTCCGAGGCCGACCCCAGGTCGGCGAGTCCCGCTAGCTTAACCACTCTCACGGCAACGAGTGGTCTCCACTTGAGAATCGCCCCTTCGATTCGCCAGGGGCACTGGACTTCGGGGGCAATGGGCTCGAAATCTCGACCTCCCGCATCGAAAGCAGCTTTCGGGCAGGCTGCTCGTCCGCATTATTCACGAGCCCGCTACTGCGAAGTCGCAAGGCGGTGCGTGAATAATGCGGGCTAAAGGCCCGGCCGAAAAGTCAGAGTCGACGAGGGCGGCGCCCACGACGCTCGATTCG
>CAYZYD010000545.1:0-3237 GCA_964482505.1 uncultured Planctomycetia bacterium
CAGATCGCCGAGTTGGTTCTGATCGACTATTCGCGTTGACCCCGCTCTACGAGCGCCCCGACATTTATGACGCGCTCTTTGCGAGGCGGGCCCCTGCCGCCGCCAAGGTCTTTATCCGGGTGGCGAACAAACTGGGAATCGAGCCCCCGCGTCGATGGCTCGAACCTGCTTGCGGTTCGGGGCTGATGATCGCCGAGCTCCTTCACCGTGGTGAAGACGCGCGCGGATACGACGAGTCCGAAGCGATGCTGAAGGCGGCGAGAAACCGGCTCGAGGCAATCCAACCCTGCGGGCGAGAACGCGTCTCGTTCGGTTCGATGACGGATTCACTGCCCCTTAACGGACCATTCGAAATCGCCGTCTCCGCGGTCAACTCGATCCGGCATCTCATCTCAGACGATGCTTGGTCCGACCATCTTCGCCAAGTTGCCCGCTCTCTTAGCCCGAGCGGCACGTATCTCATCGGGATGGCTCTGGGCGATAGTCACGAAATAGTTGAAGAGGTCATAACGGGTGAGCACGGCGACCTCGAAGTGACGCTCGCGATCCAGTTTGTCCCGGCGAAGTCTGCTGAGTACCCGGTCGAGCGAGCGATTTACCATATCCAGGAGAGTCGAGGCGGGTCGGTTATCTCAGACGAAGACGGTAGCTTCGATCTAGCCGCCCTCAGTCGAGAGCGCTTTGCGAGGCTCGTCGACCAGAGCCCTTTCGAGATCGGGAGGATCTTCGACCTCTTTGGCGATCGCGAGGTCGAACTGACCGAGAGTGGTGAGTATCAGATCATTGCGCTGAGGCGATCCTCCCGCTGATCAAATTTCCCCATGAGTTCAAACCGAAGTGAGTAATGCGCGGAGGACTTGCCTCGCTTCTGTTCGAAGCGCCTCCCCGGGTTCCGCAAACATAAACCGAGCCGGTTCGGTTTTTAACAAGCCGAACCGGCTCGGCGAGCTGATCCTACGAAATTGCTGAAAGGCCCGAAGGCTCTTTTTAGTCGCTGGGCTGGCTGGCCGCGGTCGTCGATTGATCTTCGCCGTTATCGTTTGACTTACAACCGACGAAACCGGTGACGAGGGCCGCCATGGCGATCATGCTCAATACAAATCGACGCATAGGAATCCATCCTTACTGTTGAGGGGCACGGTGGGCAACTACAGTTGGAACCAGGAGTTCGCCGACTCTTGCCGCGAACCTCTGAAAAGTGGTGTGGATCGCAAGTTCGCCTCACGCCTCGGAGCTCGCAGATTCACCCCCGCGAGCAACCTCAGTCGAACCGCTCTCACGTATCAAACCACTAGTTAAAAACTCGGGAGAGGCAAAGCTTGGTCCGCCACCACGGCTTAGCCCTCTTGACAGCTCGGAATGCTACCAAAAATGAACTTCTTAACAACCTAGGTTGGTTGTACTTCCGGCTCGCCCAAAATATCGATCGAGACCTGTCAAATCGACGGAACCCAGTAAATTTGAAGTTTGTTCGCGGGGCTGCTCTCGAGCGCCGCAGCCGAGAAACCGGACCGTCAATCGCCGACAAAGGTGCCGGTAATTTCGACACAAGTTGCAGTTTTCGGGTAAAACTAGGCGCTTGACCGCACGATTGAGCACGGGACGAGGAGAACCGCTCGAAAACGGAGCGATGCTCGAGGCCTCTTAGACCGCCAGGGGCTCCTCTCCTCGTGCTGGAGGTCCTAATGTTGGGGGTCCGAATGTTCGGGGTCCGAATGTTCGGGGTCAAGGTGGGGTCGATCAGGGTTCTGAGTAGACGAGCACGGGGTATCGAAGTTTGATTCGAGAGGCGCAAGGGAAGCGCAAGCAGCAGACGTGATTCAAAAGACAATTTCACACCAGTTCGAGACGGAGGCACCTCGGGTCATCGGGGATCTCCGGCAGGCGTTTCGACGGCTGCTCGAGGGGCTCGAGCTCGAGTCGCCGATCAGGCCGACGGAGCTGGCAAAGCGTCTAAAAATCGACAACAAGTTGGCCTGGAAGATCGCGCGCGTCATCCAGAAGGAGAGTCCCTTTGCGGCGGGACGCTTCGTGCCCGGGAAGACTGCACTCAAGGTCTTTCTGGGCTCGATCGAAAAGCAGGGAGCTCGGACCGAGGATCTCGAATCTCTCCTCAACGCCTTTTCTGCGTTTGAAGCGACGGCGAAACGGCACGCGGGCAGTCGGCGCGGTTTTGAGTTACTGCTTGCCGCTCAGGAGCCCGATCTCGAGAGCAATGTGGATATCGAGGAGCGTCGCGCCGCCTACCAAGCCAACAGTTATCTCTGGGGAATTCAGGCCCGGGCGCAGGTCGCCCTCCTCATAGCGACTCGAGAAGAGCTCATCAGCGTCGACGGTCTCGTCGAGCTCAAGCGATTGCGAACCCGAACCGCTTGGCGACTCGCGCCGGCCGTGCGAACCGAGAAGCGCGGGCCCACTCGACCTCTCGATCGAGCTGAAAACCCGCTGCTGCCCTACCTCCATAATTTTTCGCCCGCAACTCCGCAGGTTAGCTCCCTGACTTGCTCGAGCACAAAAGCTCACTTCGGCCTCGAACAGGGTCCGGTCGGCGAAACCGCCACGCAGACTTTCTTCTTTGGGCAGGTCTTTGCGCTCGACGCTCAAAGTCAGGAGCCGCCTCTCGCCCAGATCGAATTCAGAACTCCGGTAGAGGCTCTCTATGTCGATCTCCTCGTGCACCGGCGACAGCTCGGTGAGCAGATACCGCGTATCAACTTAAAGAGCGACCTCTTTGGCCCCCGTTGCGAGAGTTACGACGCGATGCCGCTCGCGGAGCGACTCCAACTTCTCAGCGGATCGAAGCCATCATTTCGAATCAAAGAGCACCCCGCCTACGTCAACTTGCTCGACTTCACCATGGCTAAGTGCGGACTCTCGCTACCCGACTTCGTCCCCTACCGCTTACAACTCACGTTCCCCCCACTTCCAACCACCCTCGAGCTCAACCGCCCGACCATCTAGCCAAACTGCCAGGTGTCGCTACATTCCGACCCGTCGCTCAAAAAGAGCACGAGGGAAATCCGCAGCCCGCTCGCAAGAAAGACGGACCGATTCGACCGGAGGCGACCTTCAAGGTCGTTGAGGATCGAATCCGCCCCTCTGACGCCGCGAGAAGACGTCTAACGACTTCGCAGCAGCGGTTCATGAATAATGCGGGCTCGTTTCCGAGGCGAGCTTACTAATTGTTTTGATCAGCAAGCGGCGATTGACGGGTTTGGTTAGATACTCGTTGCAGCC
>CAYZYD010000546.1:0-3228 GCA_964482505.1 uncultured Planctomycetia bacterium
GGTCTCGAATTCTCGACCTCCCGCATCGAAAGCAGTTTTCGGGCGGGCTGCTAGGGCACTTCGCCATGGCGAAGATCTGAAAACAGGCCCTGACTATTCGAGCGAACAGTTGAGAACCAGCGACTGGTTCTCGTTACCGGAAGGTTCGGCGATAACTTCGGCCGGATCGAGGTCAAGGCGCAGAGTATCCGAATTCCCAGTCGACCCTTGGGCTCAAATCCTGAGGAACGCCAGGCGAAAGATGGCTTCTGCAGTCGAACACCTCGAAGCTGGTTCGATCGGGAGAGACTCAGACAAGTGACATGCTCCTTCATGGAGAAGCCCGCCCGCCTCGAGCTTGTCTAATCGGAAGCCTGCCAGAAACCCGATCGCTGAAGTCTGATCCCGAAGCAAGCACATCAGGATTGAGCTCTCCACGTTGGTCGGAGCTCAACTAACCATGTTGGACCGACCCAGTCGGCGGCTACCAAAACTTCCGAACCAGGTATTCTGCGGCGGCAGTCCGCTGGCGCGAACGCCTTGAATCGAGACTTTGGAAAGCGACCGATTGGGAAGGCGTGGCAGAGTGGCTGATCCCAGGACGTGATTTGGGTCACTAGACGTTGAGGTTGACGAGAATTTCCAACCGGTCGCTGGGACAGACCGGATCTCAAACGCCTCACGCTCTTCGACCCATGAGCATTCTGCCTAAGAAGTCCATCCAAGTGAGAGAACGAGAGCTGGACGTCAGAACCACCGAACAAAAGCAGTGGTTCAGACGTCAACATGCCATCGGTCTCGGCTGGAATGACTTTGCGGGCTGACTGCTAACTAGCGCTCCTCGGATCGAAGCTTACGAAGCGCAGTACCGAAGCGAGACCCAAGAGAATCTCGCCTCGCGAAAGCTTCAAAGAGAGGAATTTGACTGTGGCGAAAAAGCGTAAGAAAAAAGTAGCCAAGAAAAAGCGCTCAAGTCGTGCTTCCGCACAGGAAATGCTCCTGGTCGGTAGCAAGACTAAGCAAGCCCTCAAGGATCACGGAGTCAACGTAGCGGGCGACGCGCTCGACAGCCTCAATCAGGTGGTTTACTGGTACCTGAACCAAGCCGCCACTCGGGCTACTGCGAACGGTAGAAAAACCGTCCGCGGACACGACTTCATGGTCGGCTAGTCGCAAGTAGCTTTTTTTAGTGACAAGAGATCAAGCGGAGTCCGCTTGATCTCTTTTTTGTGCTCGAACTCCAAGCACTGTGGCCGCTCCGTCAGTCGAAGTTACTTCTCGAAATCCTCGCGACGCACGTTGTACTTCTTGAGGAGACTTGAGAGTTGAGGTCGATGGACTCCGAGCGACTCGGCGGCTCGCGTAATATTGCCCCGACTCTTGTGGAGCTCGGCCGTGATATAGCGCTTCTCTAGGGCGCTCTTGGCCTCCTTGAGCGTAAGGCTACTTGTTATCAATCGCGGAATCTCGAGCGCTGGGTGGAAATCCAACTGTTCCCCCACGAGCTCAGCCTGCAACTCGTTGATCACTTCGGCTTCCGAATCGACACTCTCCTGCGTGAGGATGCTGCGGATATCGACAGAGTCGCTTGAGAGTTCGAATCGCTCTCCTTCTCGACGAAGCCAGTCGCTGATGACCTGCTGGACCCGATTGGCTTCGGCGGCGTCGGAACCGATCAACCCGAGAGCTAAGGAGTCGGTGTTTGTGCTAAAGCACTCCCCCCTTCGTTTGAGGACCTGTTCGTGCAACTCATGGGAGAAGTGGGGGCCGAGGGATCCCTTGAGGCAATCGTCGAGTCCAGGAATCGTGAGCTCGAGGAAAGAGATGGGCAGCTCCTGCTGATGAACTCGATTGATGAGAGCCGGCAGAAGTTCGGTGAGACCGATCCTTGAATGGACCTTGGTGAAGCCGACTCTTGTGAGGTTTTGTAATTTGAGAAGAGCGAAGAGCTGGCCCGCCGCGGTGTCGACGAGACGCTCGAGGCTGCGAAGCTCTTCGACTGAGAAGTCATTTTCGGTGGGGCGCTCAAGATAGAGCACGGCCGCCACCCGGGATTCCGACCGGACCGGAATCGCCATGAAAGAACGGCGACGGTGGCCAGGTTGATCGGTAAGGTGCGCGACGCGCCCGTCGGAGTCGGGATTCCCGGACCGAATCGGCAAGGCGCTCTTAAAGACCTCTCGCGCCACCCCCCCGGCGAGTCCTCGCTCGGCACTCCACTCAGAGAGCGAGCCCATATCGACGGAGGACAGAACGGTAAAGACGGGCTCGAAGACTCCGAAGAATCCACTGGGAGCGGGAGCGAGCCTTCGACTCTCGGCGAGGAACAACTCGGACCAACCGAGTATGTCATGGTGGTCACCGAGTCGTCGGACGACTTCGAGAATCCGGTCTGAGACCGCGAGGGGTTCGCGGCTCTGTTGCGGCGATGTTTCGGGGGTTGACTTGCGCCTTTGCCCGACGAGGCCGCCATCGACCATTGTCGTGATGCGACCCGACGCCTCCTTTTGATTTCGTTGCAGATCGTCAAAGAAGGTCTTCCTCCGCTTATCTTCGAGATAGACGACCTTCATATCCTCGGGGAGCATATCGCTGATGCGGGCTAAGACCTGAGCGGCTCGATCGTAAGTTTGGCTCGCCTGCTTGTAATCGAGACCCGCTTGCTGACACTTCGCGATCGCGTAGTGAAGCTCCCAGGAGAGCGGGAGATGGCTTTCGCCCGAGAGCAGCTCGGCCCCTCGATCGAACGACTCTTGAGCGCGATCGGCATTGCCCCCCTTATAAAAGCGGTGCACGGTTCCTTTGAGGAGATGCGCACGAACTTGGAGGGGAACACTCTGAATCTCCTCGGCGAGGAGGAGACCGCGATTACTCTGCTTGAGAGCTGCTTCGAATTCTTGTTTTTCGCAAAGTAGAGAACCAAGGGCGATCACCGCGTACGCTTCGCCACTCTTCTTACCCTGCTTGGACGCCATCTCGACTGACCGCCTCAGCTCCTTCTCCCCGACCTTGAAGTTACCGCGCAAGAAGTTGAGCTCACCCTCGAGTCGGTGCCCCTCACCCTCGAGCGCTACTAGCTGAAACTCTTGGGAGAGGATGAGTATCTGCTTGGCCAGACTCTCCGCCTGCCTGAGTTCACCAACCTCGAGATAGACGCGGCCGAGATGGAGAAAGGCTCGGACGATGCCTTCGGTATTGCCGAAGCGTTCGCTGTTCTCGATGCTCTGCTGGAAGAAACGAATTGCCCGC
>CAYZYD010000547.1:0-3219 GCA_964482505.1 uncultured Planctomycetia bacterium
CACCGTCGTCAAGACGATGATGCGGATCGATCTCCCCGAGCCGCTTACAACCGGCGATAGCTTCACATTTAGTTTGGCCTGGAAATACCGAATCAACGACGCTCGAGCCGTCTGGGCGCGCACGGGCTATGAGTATTTCGAAGAGGATGACAATTACCTCTACGAGATCGCCCACTGGTTTCCACGACTCGCTGCGTACACCGATTATTGCGGTTGGCAGCACAAGCAGTTTCTCGGACGCGGTGAATTCACTCTCGAGTTTGGTGATTACGATGTTCGCATCACCGCTCCGGCCGACCACGTCGTCGCGTCGACCGGGGTGCTCCAAAATCCTCGAGACGTCTTGACCCCCATTCAGCGCGACCGCTTGCTCGCCGCGCGAACGGCGAAGACTCCCGTCTTGATCATCACCCCCGAGGAGGCCAAGGAAAACGAAAAGAGTCGCGCCGTCGAGAAGAAGACCTGGCACTTTAGAGCGAACAACGTGCGCGATTTCGCCTTTGCTTCGTCACGGAAGTTCGCCTGGGATGCCCTGGTCCACCGGCAGCGGGACGGCAGCGAAGTGCTCTGTATGTCCTACTTCCCCAACGAAGGGGAACCGCTCTGGAGTCGGTACTCAACCCACGCCATCGCCCACACCCTCGACGTTTACTCAAAGTACACCTTCGACTATCCGTACCCCGTCGCGATCTCGGTCAACGGGCCGATCGGCGGGATGGAGTATCCGATGATCTGCTTCAACGGTCCCCGCCCGGAGGAAGATGGGACCTACAGCAAACGCACTAAGTACGGGCTGATCTCCGTCATCATCCACGAAGTCGGTCACAACTACTTTCCGATGATCGTCAACTCTGACGAGCGTCAGTGGACCTGGATGGATGAAGGGCTCAACACCTTTGTCCAGTTTCTAACCGAATCCGAGTGGGAGGAAGACTACCCCTCCCGCCGGGGCGAGGCTGCCAATATCGTCCCCTATATGACGAGCGCCGAGCAGGTCCCGATCATGACGAACTCCGAATCGATCCTTCAGTTCGGAGCCAATGCCTACGCCAAGCCCGCCACCGCCCTCAACATCCTGCGCGAAACGATCATGGGGCGCGAACTCTTCGACTTCGCCTTCAAGGAGTACGCCAACCGCTGGATGTTCAAGCGACCGCAGCCCGCCGATCTCTTCCGCACGCTCGAGGATGCCTCCGCCGTCGATCTCGACTGGTTTTGGAGAGGCTGGTTCTACTCGACCGATCACGTCGACCTTTCGATCGAGGGTGTCACCTATTACCGACTCGAAACCGGCAATCCCGAGATCGACAAGGGAGCTGAGCGCGAAGCGCGCGACGAGAAGCCCGAATCGATCTCGAAGCTCAGAAATAGTGACCTACCCAAGCGGGTCGAAGCCTTCCCCGAGCTCGTCGACTTCTACAACTCCTACGATCCACTCGACGTCACCCCGCAGGACCAGAAGAAGTACGAGCAATTTCTCGCGAGTCTCAAGGATGACGAAAAGGCGATGCTCGAGGAGTTCCGCCACTTCTATGCCGTTCACCTAGAAAACGTCGGGGGGCTCGTGATGCCGGTTCTGCTCGAGATCGAGTACGAAGACGGCGGCGCGGAGCTCATGCGGATCCCGGCAGAGATATGGCGCAAGAACCGTAACCAGACTACCCGGCTCTTCATGACTCGAGAGAAGATCGCCCGACTCACCCTCGACCCACGTCGCGAGACGGCCGACGCCGACCTCGTTAACAACGACTTCCCTCGCCAACCGAAACCGTCTCGGTTCAAACTCTTCAAGCGCCAGAAGCAGAAGAACCCGATGCAACTCGAGCAGGAGGCACAAAAGGAGGGGACGACTGAGACTTCCTCGGCGGGTTTCTAAGCCATTCCGATGGGGGCCTGCGATGTTTTTCGGGCGGGCTGCCGGATTCTGGATCTTGGTGACGTTTTGTTTCGGAGCGCAGGCGGCCTTCGCCCACCCGGGCCACCGAAGTATCGCCGAGGTTGAGTTCGACCCCGACCGGTCGGCGCTCGAAGTCGCGCTTCGCGTTCCGAGTTATCTCTTTGAACGCGCACTCAAACGTCGAGTTTCCGCGGGCATCGACCTCGACCAGCCCGAGGTCGATGTCCAGATCGCTCAATATCTCCGGGATACTTTCCGAGTTCGGCTCCAACCGGGACCAACCGATCTACAGCTCGCGTGGGTCGGCAAAGAGGTCGGGGTCAAACAGACCTGGCTGTACTTCGAATACTCGCTCCCCGATTCGGTGGTGCGACCCGGGGATCGCGCCCTCGACCTCGCCTTCACCACCCTCTTCGAATTCGAACTCGATCAGACCAACCTCATCAGCTTTCGAGTCGGACGCAATTCGGAACTCTACCAGTTCACGATCAGACGACCGGCACACCGGATCCCGCTCGTCATCCCCCGCTCGAAGAGAGAGCCGGTAGACTTTACGACTCGGGCCGACGAGTTTCGCGTCGCCCAACGACTTCTCAAACCCTACGGTCCCCATTTTAGACGCCACCGCGACTCGCTCGCATACCTGCGTTGGGTTGTGATCATGGTCCGGGTCGAACTTGCCAATCGCCGCGGTTCGGTCTCGATCGCTCGCGAACTTCTCGGCGCCCTTCGTGAAACGAAGCGGACCGAGGATTCGGAACTCAGTCGGGAGCTGCTCAAGATCTATGCACGCTTAGCTTTCGATTGGGGCTACCCTCGCGAAGCCACACAAGCTCTCGGCGCGATATCAAAGTCGAGTGAGCCGTGCGGCGTGTCGACGCTCCGCCTCCGTCCGGAGAAGTACCGAGAGGATTGGAATACTGGGCACGCGCGCTCCCTCGATCAAGCGCTGGCCCAAAGCGTCGAGTCACTGCGCACATGGGTCGCACAAAAGTCCGAGGCGACTAAGCCCTCCACCCGTGAGCTTCCCAAGACGACCCGGGATTCCTAACCCGAGCACATTAGCCCGTATGACGGCGAGCTATTAAATGGACTGTCACGGAGGAATCGTACCGAATCGGTGTTTCAACGGGCGCGTGGACAACGCCGTCCCAGCCCGGGGAGGCGCGCACGCGAAGTCGAATGGGTGAATTCGTCGAAGAGGCGCGGCCCACGACCACGGAGCCGAGGGACGGCGAGTTGGTACCCGAGTCATCCGTTACAGTTGACTAGCAGCCCGTTGAAAAACTGCTTTCGATGCGGGAGGTCGAGAATTCGAGACC
>CAYZYD010000548.1:0-3202 GCA_964482505.1 uncultured Planctomycetia bacterium
CAGCGTGACCGTGCTCCCACAGGTTGCGAGCGCGAACGCCACTTCCAGCGCGCTAACGCAGCCTCCGACAACCAAAATGTGTTTGCCTTTGAAATCCTGGGGATCGTGAAGTCGATTGGAGACTTTGTCGAGCTCCTCACCCGGCACCCCGAGTTTGCGGAAGTTCCCGCTGCGCCCGATTCCGACTACGACCCGGTGCGCGCGAACGCTCTCTTGCTTGGGGATGACGAGCTCGAAGGTTCTGCCCTTTTTGGCGACTCGCTCGACGCGGGCGAAGGTGGGCTCGACGCCCTGCTTGAGAGTCTGCTCCTCGAGTTCTTCGACGAGCCCCTCCTTGATCCCGGATTTCTTGCCGAACTGAATCTCGCCGGCCGGGGTCATATCGGTGGGATAGGTGAAGATTGGCTTCTGCTTGGGAAAATTGACGATCGTCGAGAACGGGGTCGACGCTTCGAAGAGGATATAGGTGAGTCCGCGCTTCTTCGCTTCGAGCGCAGCTGCAAAACCCGAGACTCCGGCTCCGACGATCGCGATATCGTAGATGTCTTCCGATTGCTCACGCGACTGAAAGCTCGATTCGCCCGCGATCGTTTGGACAGCGCGGCTACCCGTGTCGGCCGAAAATTTAAGGAGGGGAATGCCGGTCAGGTCGCCGACGACATAAAGCCCGGAGACATTCGTCGAGCCGTCTTCGCCCACGATGGGCAACTTCTCGACCTTGCCGGCGGGCCACTGGGTGTGGAGCCAGCGCATGTATCGACGCAACATCGACAGAGTCCTTTGTCACTAGATTTTGCATTATTGTCGCTAAAGACGCAGAGACGCGGAAATGTAGATGCAGGCACGCTGCCCTCTACTAAGGTTGTCCCAACCCACGAAAAGGTCAAACTTTAAAGAGAGCCCACACCGCGGGTGATCACACGCCGTCAGCTTGACGTTATGACGATGGCGTAAGGCGTGGAAGCTGGTGCGCATCCTAAACGTGGGTGACGGTCCTGATAATACGAGATCAGAGTCTTACTCAGGACACTCTCTGCAAGCGCGTTTTATAGTCTCGACGAGGCCCTCGGGGAGCGGTTGTTCAGGAATCTTTGATAGACAGTCTTGGGCTAGGGTGACGGTGAGCTGATAGCTCGTGAAATACTCTTGGCACGGCTCGCATTCGTCGAGATGGGATCGAAAGGTCGTGGCGAGATGTTCGGCCAAAGAGCCATCGATAAAATCCATAATAAATTCGTCGGTAGAGCGACAACTCTCACAAGGATTTTTATTCATCGTCGGAGTTCCCTTTGGCAGGTTCATCGTCAGCTTCGTCGTCAGGTTCACCGGATCGGTCGCGCTGACCGACTTGCACGTAGGGATCGAGAAGCTCCCGAAGGGCCTGTCGCGCGCGGTGTAACCGAATTTTAACATTACCCGGGGTGATCCCTAGGGCGTCGGCGGTTTCTTGCGTGTTCAAGCCCTCGATATCACGCAGCAGCACGACGTTCTTGAAGTCTTCGGAAAGTTCGGCGATTTTGTTTAAGACGAGATCTCGCAGTTCTTTCTGCTCGGCTGCCGCCTCGGGCTTGGGGGTGGTATCGCCAGGTCGAGCCGGGGAACTGATTCCGTCGGGTTGCATATCCCCAACCGATCGTTCGCGGATTCGCGAGCGCTTGCGGAGCCGCATCAACGCCGCATTGACGACGATCCGGTAGAGCCAGGTGCCGAGCTTCGAGCGCCCGTCGAACTTGGCGATGCCGCGGCGGGCCATCAGGAAGGACTCTTGGAGCACGTCTTGCGCGTCTTCTTCGTTCTTGGTGATACGACGTGCCACCGCTAAGAGTTTTGGACCGTGCTCTTGGACCACTTGCTCGATCGCCTCTTCGTCGCCCTCGCGAAGTCGCTCGACCAACTCCTTCTCATGGCTGTAGTCGGCCGCGGGTTGCTCTTTTGTCACGTCTGGTTTCATTCTTGACTCCGTTTTCCAACGGAGCATACGAGCTGTCTGAGTTTCGACGGTCAATTGAGGGTACAGAAAAGTAAGAGATCCTCGGGTCGAAGTCGAGGTCAAGCGCAATAGCTTTCACTCCGTTCGCGGGTTCCAGAGGGCAACGTCTTCGATCGACTTGCGCGAGATGTCGGGGACTTGGCAATCGGCCGCGGGAAATCCCACTGGGAAGAGTATGAAGGGGCGCTCCTGCTTGGGTCGGCCGAGGAGATCGCGCAGAAACGCCATCGGACTCGGGGTGTGGGTCAGCGTGGCGAGGCCCATATTGTGGAGGGCAGCGATGAACATCCCCGCCGCGATGCCGACACTCTCCTTGACGTAGTAGTTCTTCCGCACCTTGCCGTCGTCCTCAACCCCGTGGAGCTCTTCGAAGAGCACCACGATCCAGGGCACGATCTCGAGGTAGGGCTTCTGCCAGCCCGTCCCGAACGGCTGGAGCGCGCGCCGCCAGCTCTCGGGCATGCGCCCGCCTTCGTAATTGGTGTACTCTTCCTTTTCCGCCGCTTCCCGAATCTGCTTCTTTATTTCGGGATCGTCGACGGCGACAAACTTCCACGGTTGGCGGTGGGCCCCCGACGGCGCAGTGGAGGCGGTCATGATCGCGGTTTCGATGACTTGGCGCGGCACCGGATCGGCTGAGAACTCGCGCACGCTGCGGCGCTTCTCCATCAACTCGTAGTAGGATCGCGCCCTCTCGGTGAGCTCCTCCGGAGAGGGGCGGCTGAATTCGAGAGGTTTAAACCTCGGCTCTTGGTCGGGGGAGGCGGCTTCACTCATCACTCGCGTCTCTTTCTGGGCTTAACGCGGGAGCTTAGCAGATCGAACGAGCGTGGGCGACCCTGCCCCGGCTGATCAGGCCTCTCGAGAGTCGGCAACCTGTAGCCGGTCGAGCGGATTTTGACGGACTCCTCGAATTCGAGTCGAGCCCGGCGTAACTTTGACCGATCTCGATCGTATATCGGACCTTCCCCGGTACCGATTTGCCGACGGGTTCTTCCAGGCTGGCTTTGCCACATTCCTGCGAATGCGAACATTACCGGAATCATTACTGGGCTCGACTGATTGGCGGTCAATCCTAGCAGCCTGCCCGAAAACTCATTCCGCGCGGGAGGCCGAGCTTCCTTCGCCCAGCGCCCCACTTGGGCTCCCGAGGACAATGGGCTCGAATTCTCGACCTCCCGCATCGAAAGCAGTTTTCGGGCGGGCTGCTAG
>CAYZYD010000549.1:0-3197 GCA_964482505.1 uncultured Planctomycetia bacterium
CGAGTTCTCACTCGAACTTTCCGAACAGGACACTAGAAGTTGCGTCTTAGAAGTTGGTGCTGAGAAGCTCGAAGAATTTGGGATTTGAGCGCCGCCGCCGCGAAGGCCGCGATCACGAGGAGAGATTCGGTGACTGAAAAGAGGAGACGACCGCCGACCACGGTGCCGCTCGAACCCGACCTCGGCTTCGCCGAGGAGACGCCCGAAGGCGGCGAAGGGGCGTCTCCGCGAGGGGAGCGGACCGTCCCCGAGAAGATCGACCACTATCCGATCAAAGGTTCGCTCGGGATCGGGGGGATGGGGGAGGTCTTCCTCGCCTACGATTCGACCCTCGAGCGCGGGGTCGCGCTCAAGCGCATGCGCCCCGATCGCATCCTCGATCCGATCGTTCGTCGACGATTCGATGTCGAAGCCCGAGTGACAGCCTTCTTGCAACACCCGTCGATCATTCCGGTCTACGAGTACAAGAAGGAGCAGGATAACGCTTATTACACCATGCGCCCGGTTGAGGGTTTGACGCTCGGAGACGTGCTCGAAGAGCTTCGTGACCCCAAACTCAAGCGGGGCCAGCGCTGGAGTACCGCGAGACTGTTACGCCTCTTCCTGCAAGCCGCAAATGCGGTCGCTTACGCGCATTCCAAGGGGGTCATCCACCGCGATCTCAAACCCGAGAATATTATGATCGGTCCCTTTGAAGAGGTCCTCGTGCTCGACTGGGGAATGGCGAAGTTCGTCGGTGAGACCGATACTTCGATGAGTCAGCTCAAGATTCCGCCGAGTCTGACCAAGGTCAATCGACATCAACAGCACTCGACGCTCGTCGGGACGCCGAGTTACATGGCGCCCGAGCAGCTTCGAAACGAGCCCGCGACCTACCGCACCGACGTCTTCTCGCTCGGGATCATTCTCTACGAGCTTCTCGCGCTCCGGCTGCCCTGGCCCGAGGGCAACTTCGAAGACATGTTGCGCTGGATGCGTGAAGAGCTCCCCGCCCCGACTCGACTTCAGCCGAGCCGCGGGATTCCCGCTCGCCTCGACGACGTCTGTTTGCGTGCGCTTTCGTACCATCCCAATGAGCGCTACCCGTCGGTTAGCAGTTTTGCAGACGAGGTCGCCGACGCGATCGAAGGGAGGGCCCGCTGGGAGTCTCACCTCGAGGGGCGCGAGCGGGATCGTTGGCATATCGCGGATGGGCGGGCTCGGG
Organism: uncultured Planctomycetia bacterium; assembly: GCA_964482505.1. Taxonomy (GTDB): domain Bacteria; phylum Planctomycetota; class UBA8108; order UBA1146; family JAJFFE01; genus CAYZYD01. The sequence continues at coordinate 1,205 of CAYZYD010000549.1, forward strand.
TCGACGGCAATCAGATCACCCTGACTTCACGGGGCCAACGCCGTTCGTTCCGTTACTTCTACCAGAACCGACTCTCAGATAATGTCCGCGTCGAGTTCGATCTCAAAGTCAAACGCGGTCGTCATACTTTGAAGGTCTGGCTCAATGCCGAACTCGACGAGAACTACAATGTCCGGCGCGGCTACTCGGTGACGATTATCGCCGATCATCAACGACTCGTATCGCTCAAGCGGTCGGGCCGTGAAGTGGCCGGGGCGATGGCACCCGAACTCGAGCCGAAGCGTTGGTACCGAGTCGTGGTCGAGCGTTACGACGATCGCATTTCCCTGAAGATCGGTCGCAATGAAGTCTACTCCTACCGCGATCCGATCCCGCTGCACGGCGGGCTCGTCGGCTTGAGTGGACTTTCAGACGGTGTTCAGTTGCGGCGACTCGAGGTTTCGTCGCGCGGTTCGGACGCAGCCGTCTCCTGTCTGTCGATTCCCGACGCGTTCTACAACCGCGGCTTTTTTGACGACGCGCGCGCGGAGTACCGCAAGATCGCTGACAGCCAAGCCGGTCGCACCGAAGGTCGTCTCGCCGAATTTCGCGCGGGGCTCTGCCTTCTCGAGTTGGCGCGACGGGCCCGGACGACCGAGCGTCGGGTAGCGCTCGTCGAGCAAGCGGCGCGCGACTTCTCGCCTCGACCCGACGAGCAATCCTGTCTCATGGCCCTCGGCCACACCATTGTTGCGAGTGAACGCCGCGACTTTGACGGGGTCTTTCAATCGTTGAGTCGCGCCCTCATCGCCTTCCCCAATGATCCGCATATTTCGACCGTCCACGAATGGGTGCTCGGCCGGTTGCACTCGCTGCGGCCCGACCGCGATCGACGGCTTGTCGCGGAGATCCTCCCGCTCGCGCTTACCCACTTAACCGACGATTGGGGGCGACGTATTGTGCGCGAGTGTGTGGCTCGAGTGCAACGCACCTGGGAGACCCCGAGCTTCTTTACGCGTCGCTCGAAGTACCGGGACGGCGATCTCGTGAACCGCGCCGAGACGCAGATCTTTCTCGGCTTCTGGTCGGGGCGGGCTGAGATCATCGTGCGCGCCGTGCGCGATCTCTTCGACCTCGACAAGATTCGTTCGTTTCACCTCGCCGACAGCTGCATCGCCCTGATCGAGCTCGGCCACCATGACTGCGCGCAGGAATTTTGTGAGGCGGCGCGCGAGTGGGTCGGAGCAACGACTCGTTTTCAAAGCGTCACAACCCTCGTCGAGACGATTCTCGCCGCGATCTCTCATGAAGTGGATAAAGCGGAGTTTCTGCTCTCGTCGGTTGAAGAAGAGCCACTCAACCGGGCTTACAATACAGCTCGACTCTGGCTCGCTCGCAGCGGGGCCGAGCTCGGTGACGAAAAACTCGTGTTTCGATCACTGCGTCGTCAAGGGCCGAGAGATTTCTTCGCCCGGGAACACCGCGCCTGGTACGGACTCTACTTCGACGATCCCAAGTTTGCCGAGAAGGAACTCAGGCCCTTTATCACCCGGGGCGACCATCTCAAGGATCGCAACCTCTGCAACTTCCTCTACGGGCTCTTGCTGCTCAAACAGAATCGTCCCGGGGAGGCGAGCAAAGTATTCAGCGCAGCCGAATCGGTGCTTTTTCCCCGAACCTGGACACTAGGTTCCTATATCGCCGGTGGGCAATTTGAAGGAGAGAAACGGAACAAATACCTCGAGCGCTGTTTTCCCTGGGAAGCGGCGGTCTTCAAGAGTCACGAAGCGTTCTTCGAGCACGTAATCGGCAGCGCCCTCGTTTAGCAGTCGGGCCGAGCAGCCCGCCCGAAAAACTGCTTTCAATGCGGGAGACTTCAAGCCCATTGCCCACGGATCCCAGACCCCCCAGAGACCAGTGCCTCCAGAGAATCGAAGGCGTATTGTTCGCCGGGGGCACTGGGCTCGAAATCTCGACCTCCCGCATCGAAAGCAGTTTTCGGGCGGGCTGCTAG
>CAYZYD010000550.1:0-3185 GCA_964482505.1 uncultured Planctomycetia bacterium
ATTCACTGGTCCCCCGACATCACAAGCCCGCAAACGAACTGATCCTGGGGCGCGGGATGGTGCCCAAGATTAGCGATCTTGGGATCGCCAAGGTATTTCGAGAAGACGACGAGGAAGCGACGTTTGTCGGTACGGCGGGATACCGCGCTCCCGAAACCGCCGAGGGGCAAGTCACCTTCCGCTCCGATATCTATAGTTACGGGGCACTCCTTTACTACATGGCGACGGGAGGCTCGCCGAAGGGGTCAAACTCGCTCAGCTACGATTTTTCCTCCCCCCGTTCTTACCTGCCTAAGATTTCCAAGCGTTTCGAAGACCTCACTATGAGCTGTCTCGAAGTCGAGCCCGGACGTCGCCCCGAATCCTTTACGGTGATTCTTAGCGAGCTTCTCGAGATGGAAAGCTGTGTGGAGGAGTTTGATTCGACCCACGTCGTCTGTGAGGAGTCGGGTTTTTACGTACCGAGCCAGATGGCGGGCTGCCCCTTTATCGACCGCTCTCATGAATTGCGAACCCGGCTCGAGGAGTTCGGTCCCTCTTCACCGGGTGACGAGGATACGTATGCGTTCGACGAGGAGAGTTCAGGACGACTGCCGGCGACGATGACCCAAGGGGAGGGTGAACCGCGCGAGGAGCAAGAGCTCACCATGGACCTGCGCCAATCCGAGCCCGAACCGACCCGTATTCCGTGGGCTCGGTTGGCGGCGTTGTTCGGGCTGGTGGGGGTGGTTCTCGTCTTTATCTGGGTTCGAGACGGTGACGATCCCGCTCTCGACGACGCTGCCAATGGAACCGTGAAGACTAGTAATCCGAGGCGCAATCAGGAGCCCGGGGGGGATCGCGATCCCAGTCTCGATGAAGGCAGAAAGACGCCTCAAGGGGGCGAGCGCGTGGCTGTCATAGAACCCGTTGCGTGCGGGGCCGGGGGTTGTTCGCACACTTTCGTTCCCGAAGAGATCGAGTGGGGCGGGGAGACGGTCGCTCAGAAGTACTGCCTCGAGGGAGAGCACCCGAGCTGTGAGCAGTGCGGGTTCAGGCAGTCAGACAAGCGGATCTTCCGCTGCGAGAACTGTAAGGCTCGGATCATCCGCAAGTGACTTGAGGCCGCCCAAGAGAAGAAGCTCGTGGCGAGAGCGCAAGGAGCGTTCTCAAATCCGCGATGCGAGCTGCGTCATTAAAAAATGGCCGTCCCCCGAATCGGGTCGACGGCCATTTGCTCCTCTTACTCAACCTACGCGATTTAAGCGCCGTCCCCGGGCTGCGGGTCTTGAGTGAGGACGAAGGTGTCACCGTTAGGGTAGGTGAACTCGACGATTCCGACCCCGGGGGCGAAGGTGTAAGTGAATTCGAAGCCCTCCTTGGAGAGCGATTTCGTCTCGATACAGAAGCGCTTGTCCTTCCATACCTTGCCAACCTCGACTACCTGAACTTTGAACTCGCTGATCTCCTCAACCGGGAAGGTTTGGGCGGGGATATCAACAAGTTTGATGCCGCAGGGGACGAGAACGGTCAAGCCTTGGACTTTACCCTCGAGTAGATTGCCTTGAGTCTTCTTCCAGACTTGCTTGAGCGGGGTACCTTGGTAGTTCTCGATGATCGTGTAGAGGTAAGGCGTGCACTCGGCGTATTCCCACACGAGCTGCTCGTTCGTCTGCGGATTTTCGTAGGTAAAGACGTAGCCTTGGCGCTTGGGGAAATAGTCCGCGAAGTGGGCGAAGAGCCGGGCGGCGACTCCCTGCTCCTTTTCGGGGAGAGTGCTCAAACTCGAATCGTCGGAGTACTCGAGAAGTTGTTCGTACGCATTCTCGAGGATCTCGCGGGCGTCTTGCTCGAGCTGCTCTCGCTCGTTTCCACCTGCCCCCGGGGCGGCCTTCGCCTGAGTGAGCTTTTCGATTCCCAAGACATAGTTGCCCACGATCAGCTTTCGCAGGTTCTCAGTGTCCTTCTGGTACTCGTCGAGTCGATTGCGCCACTGCATCTCTTGGGAGAGGTCTTGGCTCTCGGTCGCCTTTCTGATCGCAACCTCAACCGTGTTCAAAAGTTCCTGCTCGATCTCTTGTCTCTGAGTTTCATTGACCATGGTGCGAGCGGTTGAGAGTTGGTCGTAGGCTTCGTCGAGCTCCCCGAAGTTGAGGTGCGATCGCGCCGAGGCCTTGAGGATTGATGAGACCGGGATCCCCTCGTTCTTGTAGTAATCATTCCGTTCGAGCAGGTCCCGAGGTTTGTACTCTCTAAAGAGGCTGTAAGCCTTGTTGGGCTGATTGAGTTCGTAGAACGAGAAAGCGAGCAGAAGCTTCGAAGTCGGATCTTCGATTGAATGGATCTTGCTCATTTCGACGACCTTGGCGTACTCGCCGTTGACGACCGAAGAGAGGACGATCTTCTTGGCCGCTTCGGGCTTCATACTGTCGAGTTCTTTCTCGAGAACGAGGGACCAAAGCTCTTGTGCGATGCTGAGCTTCTCGAGCGATAGAGTCTCGGCATCCCACTTAGCGAGTAATGTTGACGCCTGCTTAACCGCCTGCTCTTTGGCGTTGAGTTCGGCGAGAAGCCCCTGGATATACTGCTTGCGTGCATCCCCATTCGAACGGGTCTCTCGCTCGAGGAACGCCCTCGCGTCACCGATGCCTTGCTGCTGAAGAATCTCGTTATAGCGGCTCAACAGCTCTTGTTCAGCGCGGTGCTGTTTGATCTTGCTATCGAGGGCCCGCCACTGAGCGGTGAGCTCGCCCGAGACGTAGGTGGCGTTAAACATTTCCTTGGCCTCGGCAAGATTTGATTCGGCCGCGTTAAAGCTGTTGCGGTTGATGTCCAGGTCGGCGAGCTGCAATTTGTCCTGAACGAACCTCTTCGTTAGTACTTTGCGAGTGGCCTGGTACTTCTCACGGGCTGCGAATTCGGGAGAGACTTTGGCAAGCTCTTCAATTGCAGCCTTGGTCAGTTCGATATTGGTGGGGTCTTGATTCGCTTTGCGAGCCATTCGCATGGCTTGACGATATTCCTGAGCGCGTCGTTCCCACTCGTCGTAATTTTCGAAGTAAGTCGCAATCTCAGACTTGGTCGACCGCCAGCTATCGAGTACGGCGGGATCTTGAGTCAGGTACTCGCGCAGCCAGGATTGGAAGTTTCCGACGAGGTCTTGCTGAGCTCGGTGTAATGATTGTGTGGTCTCCGAGTTGACGTAT
>CAYZYD010000551.1:0-3165 GCA_964482505.1 uncultured Planctomycetia bacterium
GGCGGGGGGGTCGGGGGGTCGCAGTCCTGAGTCTTTTTGAAAGAAGACGAACCAGGGGAACTTGATCCCGGCGTGCAGGAAGACGCCAGCCGACGCGGCAGTTAGCACGAACCAGACCAGCGCTTCATGGCCCCCGTGCGCCGCGGTCGAGATCATACTCTTGCTCACGAATCCAGACGTCAGTGGAAACGCTGAGATCGCGAGCGCGCCGATCACTCCGCACCAGAGGCTGACCGGCATCGAGTGGTAGAGTCCGCCGAGTTGAGTGCACTTTGTCCTCCCCGTTTGGTTGAGGACCGCGCGCGTGGACATCAAAAGGAGGGACTTGTATATGATGTGCGCAAAGGCGTGAGCGGCGGTGCCGTTGAGCGACATTTCGGTGCCAAGCCCGATCCCGCAGACCATAAAACCGACCTGGTTGATAATCGAGTAGGCGAGGATGCGACGCATATCGTTTTCGAGGATCGCAAAGACGATCCCGTAGACGGCCATCGTAGCCCCGACGTATTTGAGGATCGGTTCGCCCGCGAAGGTGATCAGTAGCGTGAAGACGGCGGTCTTGGTGGTGAAGGCGGAGAGGAAAACGGTGCCGCTTTCGGAGGCCTCGGGATAGGCGTCGGGGAGCCAGCTTCCAAAGGGTGGCGCTCCGGCGTTGACGAGCATGCCGACGAGGACGAGCCAGCTCCCGAGCCCCTCGAGCGGAATCCGACCGATCCCCCAGTTGCCGCCGGGGAGAGCGAAGAGTGCGAGTCCGCTGAGCAGCAAGAGACCACCGAGAAAGTGGATAGCGGCGTAGCGGAGACCGGCCGCCCGACTCCCGGGACGATTCGAGGCCCAGATTACTAGGGTCGAACCGATCGCCATCAGTTCCCAGTAGATAAAGAGTGTCAGCCAGTCGGCCGCGAAGACGACGCCGAGCGAGCTCCCGGCGTAGACAAAGGCCGCGGGGAGTTCGACGCGACGATTCTGGTTGAGGGCGTAGAGAGCTCCCGTAAAGGCCATCAGCGAAAAGACGGTGGCGAAGAGTTTGGCGAGTTTGAGATGAGATGCTGGATCGATCAGCGAGCTCGCCGCGGGTTCTGAGGAGACGGCGCCGACTAGCTGACTCACAAAACCGAGTGAACTGAGGGAATCGGTGTGGAGCCAGACCGCGGCGAGTGCGAGCGCCGGGACTATGAGGCTCGCGGTTTTTCGGATCCGCCCTGGAAGCACGACGAGCAGCAGACCACCGAAGATCAGAATCGAGGAGGGCGTGAGGTTACTCATCGTAGTAATCATCCTTCCGCTTGAGGATGAACCCGAGAGCCTTTGAGAAGACGACCATGATCACACAGGTGACAAAGCCGTAGATCGAGTAGAAACCGAACCAGCCGTCGACGCCGTAATGGGCGTGCGAATGTTCGGCGTCTTGGAACAGTTTGGGGAGGTCGAGCAAAAAGACGATCGCGAGGACGGCGAGCGAAACTTGCCAGAGCCGTTTGATGTTCCAGCGCGAGTCGGAGGGGGGTGACGTCGAATCTTGAGGGGTGCTCGTCATCGTGGATCTCCGACGAGTCGTTGCGCGAGGTTGATAAAGAGGTCGGGGCGGAAAAAGAGCGCGACCGTGGCCGCACCACTCAAAGAGAGGGCGAGCACGATCGGCCAGGGCGCCTCGCCGTGCGGTGCATCCTCGGCGGGAGGAGGACGGAAGAAGGCGCGGTAGACGATGGGTAGAAAGTAGCCCGCATTGAGGACCGTACTCAGAGCGAGAACCGCAATCGCGAACAGCGCGTCGGCTTGCCAAGCCCCGCGGAGTATCGTCCATTTACTGATAAAGCCGATGGTGGGGGGGACTCCGATCATCGAAAGCGAAGCGATCCCAAACACGGTCATGGTGACGGGCATGCGTCGACCGATTCCATCGAGCTGGCTCACTTGGGTTTTGTGGGCGGCGGTGTAGATCTCGCAGGACGCCAAAAAAATATAAACATTCGAAAAGGCGTGGCCGGCGATGTGGAGGAGCGCTCCCATCATCGCGTTCGGAGTGAAGAGTGTCGCCGCGAGTGTGATGTAAGAGAGCTGGCTGATGGTCGAGTAAGCGAGTCGCTTCTTCAGATTGTCTTGGTAGAGCGCGATCGTCGAGGCGAGGACGATGCTGATCCCCGCGACGTAAGCGATCCACTCGGCCGGTGGAGTCTGCGAAAGCAGTTCGATCCCAAAGGTGTAATAGGTCACCTTGGTCACCGTAAACACGCCCGCCTTGACGACCGCGACCGCGTGCAGCAGCGCACTGACGGGAGTGGGGGCGACCATCGCGGCCGGAAGCCAGCCGTGGACCGGCATCAGGGCGGCCTTGCCGGTCCCGTAGATAAAAAGCGTGAAGATTGCGGCGACGAGAACTGGTGAAAGGGCGGACTCGGCGAATACTCCACCCGGAACGAAGGCGATCGACGGCGTGTAGACGGCGACGCTGATGACTCCGAGGAGTAGCAGGCAGATCGACGTCGACACCAAGATGCCGAGATAAGTCCGACCGGCGTTGCGCGCCTCGAGGTTACCTTTGTGGGTCACGAGCGGAAATGTCGAGAAGGTGAGCACTTCGTAAAAGATGAAGAGCGTGATGAGGTCGGCAGCGAAGGCGATGCCCATCGAAGCGCTGATCGCGATCGCAAAGCAGGTGTAGAAGCGAGTCTGGTGCCCCTCATCGTTACCGCGCATGTAGCCGATCGAATAGATCGAAGTCACAAACCAGAGGACCGAAGCGATCACTGCGTAGGTCATACCGAGCGGCTCGACCTCGAGTCCGAGCGACACTCCGGGCAGCATCTCAAAAGTTGCGGTGCGAATCGTCTCTCCGGACAAGACCTCGGGCAGAAGCGTGGTGAGGTTGAAGAGGGCGAGACCGGCCGAGACGAGCAGCGTCGACGCTTCGCGCAGATTGGGCCAGCGCCCGAGCGCGAGGCAGAGTAGTGCTCCGACGGCGGGAATAATAAGGGCAATGAGCGGCGCCGAAGTCGCGAGGTCTGGCATCAGTTCCCCAATCCCAAGACCGAGCCGGCGGCCTGATCGGCGAGTCCGGCGGTGAAACGACCGTCGATGCCGAAGTAGAGACTCGCGCCGATGAGAGTCCACATCGCGAGGAGCATTCCCCACGGCGCTTCGCGGACCGTTGCTAGTTCGGGCGGG
>CAYZYD010000552.1:0-3161 GCA_964482505.1 uncultured Planctomycetia bacterium
GTTGAAAGTCTCGCGAAGCAGCACTTGGCCGACGGTCGAGTTGCCGGCGGTGTCCACGTCTAAATAACGTTCGAGCGCCAACCAGGAGCCGACGTCATCCCACTCAAAGGGGGCGCGCAAGAGCGCGACCCGATCCGCCTTCTCAAGCAGCGCGTAGTCAATACTCGTCTTCTCAAGGCTACAGAAGATCGTTCGGAGCTCGGGAGATTCGGGCCCGTGCCCCTCCCCCATTACTTCCGCGAGCTGTTGGAGCGCTTGTCCGAATTTGGGAGCGTGGGTTTGAAGTGCCTCGTGAAAGACCTCGAGCGTCCAGAGAAAGATCCCGGCGTTCCAAAGGTACTCACCCGACTGGAGATACTGCTCGGCGACCTCCCGATCGGGCTTCTCGCGGAACTCGCTGACGGCAAAGAAGTCGGGCTCGTCGGGGGAAATTGGATCGGTATCTCGGCGGAGATAACCGTATCCCGTAGCCGCGAAAGTCGGCTCGATTCCAAAGGTCGAGAGGGTCTGGTGCTCGCGGGCGAGACGAGCGAGTCTTGTCACGCCTCGCTCGAACTCCCAAAGCGGTTGAATCATATGGTCGGCGGGAAGAACGAGTAACGTCGCCTCGGGGTCTCGGACCGAAATCGCTGCGGCGGCGAGTACGAGGGCCGGAGCGGTATCTCGAGCCTCGGGTTCGACGATGATTTGCGAGCGCTCGAGATTCGGAACGGCCTCGAGGACCGCGTCGACGAGATCGCTCCGAGTGAGCACCCAGACCTTATCCGCGTCACAAACGGTGCGAGCGCGCGTAACTGTCATCTCGAGCAAGGATTCTCGACCGAGGAGCGGCAGCAGCTGTTTGGGTCGATTCCGTCGACTCTGGGGCCAAAACCGGGTCCCCGATCCGCCCGCCATAATCAGAGCGTGCAGCGACATACTCTGGACTCCCTTCCGCCCGCGGCGCGACGAGGCGAATTCGCTCGGACGCGGATTACATCACTAGACGCATGCAATCATAAGCCTCGGCGGCGTGGACAGAAATCTCTCGTCCTCGCCATTCCGCCAAAAGTCGCAGCGAATCGACACTACCCATGTGGGGCGAGGGGCGCATCTGGGATTCGTGTTTTGAGTAGGCTTCGAGCTTCTTGTCGAGGTAATCGCTGATATCGAAATAGACGTTGGGCTTGAAGGTCCTCGAGTTCCAGGCGAGCTGCGGCGAATCCGCGACGAGCACCATGCGCACGAACGACTTCATCTCCTTGAGATGGGGTCGGCAGGCGGTTACGGCCGCGTCGAAGACAGCGACGTGGTCCTGATTGAAAGAGGGCGCGGGCAGGGCGAGCATCGTCGGTTCGACGTTGTCGATCGAGAGCTTCGCCTCGCGTTCGAAGATACTTACGAGATCGCGGCGGGGCATCGAATCGAGCCGCATGTGCCATTCGCTCGACCGTATGACGATTTCCCATTCGTCGACCCCGAGAAAGGTCATGGCGTCGTCGAGCTCTTTGGCGCGGGTCGCCCCCGAGGTCTTGCCGTCGCGGCCGTCGTAGTGGTCGAGGTCGCCTACGGTCATCACCATGACGTAGCCCTCGGCGCCTTCATCCTTCGCCTTTGCAATCAGTCCCCCCGATCCGATCGTTTCGTCATCGGCGTGGGGAGCGATAACGAGCAGGCGTTCGTCTTTGAGTGACGCGCTCATTCTCTTCGCCTTTCCGAAGTTCCGTTAACGCATTATTCGGGCGCTCCCCGCCGCTTCTGAAGGCAGATTCGTCAGGAATTCAAAGCTCCGCGGCAACCTTCGAGAGAATTCCAAATAGTTTCGAGTCCGGAACCGATAACGGGAGGGAAGGAGCACCGAAAGGCGATGACCCGGAATGCAGAGTGACGCGTCTCTATCCCATCCGCAGCTAGCCGACCACGAACCCCGAGGTCGTCTTCCGATCCTCTCCGTGGCGACGTTTAGCCTGCTCGTCGCCGCCTGGTCGATATTTGTCACCAACCTGACCGGGTCGGATTCGCGAAACATTCCGCTGATCCTCTCGGGTATTTTGATCGCATTCATCGCCTTCTTCGATATCCGAGTCGGCCTCGCCGCGCTGTTACTTGCGATCGGGCTCTCCCCCGAATTCGAGGTCTACGGGATTCAGAATTTTCGGTACGAAGATCTCCTCATCCCACTCTTGCTGTTGATCTGGGTCTCGAACTTCGTCCTCAAACGTCAAGAGCTGCGTACCACTGACCTCAAGACTCCGATTTTGATCATCGTCTTTCTCTCGTTGATCTCCTCGCTGAGTAACCACCTCTATCAGGGACTCGATCTCCAAGGGTCGATGCTCCGCTTCGGTAAGAACGTCTCTTACTATCTGATCATGTTCATCGTGCTCAACTCGCTGCGCTCGAAGAAGGACATTCGCTCCTTCATGATCCTGATGCTCGTTTCGAGTGCCTTTGTGGGTATCTACGGGTTGATCCAGTACTCATTTGGAGTCGGTGGGGCCAATTATCGACTGCCCGGTCCCCCGGGCGAGACTGCCAACATCCTCGGTGGCTACTTCGTCTTTCACATGTGTCTCGCCCTCGGCCTCCAGTCCCGATCGAAATCGACTTCGAACCTGCTGCTCCTCTGTTACCTCGGCCTGATGATCTTCCCGTTCATCATGACTCTGAGTCGAACCTCCTACGTCGCCCTCGCGGTCGGGCTCGCAGTCATCTGGATTGTCGGAAGGAACCAGTCGTTTGGCTGGGCACTCGTGGTCATGGGCGCGAGCCTGCTCTTCGTGCCGCAGTTCGTCTACGACCGTCTCCTGACGATCCTCGATGTCGTCCTCGGCGGCGGAAACGCCTCCTGGGACTCACGAGTGGCCGGTTGGTCAATTCTCGTCCCCTCGGCACTCAAGTCACCACTCCTCGGACGGGGGATCGGGAGTAAAGACCTGGGCCAGGTCGACAGCGAATACGTCCTCCAACTCAACGACCTCGGCATCATCGGACTCGTCGCCTTTCTCGTCTTGGTCGGTCGCTGTATTCGAACTTCGACGCGACTCATCAAGGAGCCCGAGGGCGACCGGACGATGCAGGGATTTGCGCTGGGCTACCTGGGCGGCTGTGTCGGGCTACTCGTACACAGTCTCGCGGCGACCACCTTCACGACGATTCGCACCACCGAGCCCTTCTTTTTC
>CAYZYD010000553.1:0-3160 GCA_964482505.1 uncultured Planctomycetia bacterium
ATTTTCTGCCCTGAGCGAAGACATTTGCTCCCCCGGGGCCTGCGTCGGCACTTCCGGAGATACGCTCGGAGTCGGCTGTTCTGACCCCTACTCAGCCGTTCGCAACGGAGTTCAAACCAACCTTGGTCCACGTTCCGAGGTCAACCCCGCGACGGGCGACTTTCCTTTTCCCCCGAGCGGCCCGAGCCCGGACCCCGTGATCGGTCGGCGTCTGCAAGTGGCGAATTCGATCTTTGAATCGGGAGATAGCAGCACAATCTATCTCGTCGAAGCGCAGTATGTCACGCCCGACGATACCGCAGCCGGTAATGGCCTCAACAATGTTTCCTACCGACCGATATCGATCACCGAAAATCCGGGTGGCTTTGAAGCCGCGTTCATCCCGGGAGAGGAAACTCGTCGAGAAGAGAGCGCCCTCGACGGTTGGGTGAGCGTCGATAGCGAAGTGCAGTTGACGGCGTTTGACATTGTCGACGATGGTCGCGTCGTGATTGGCTCTCGAGTTTTCGACCTCAATGACGGAAACTACCGCTATGAATATGTGGTCTATAACCAGACTTCAGATCTCGGCATCGGGTCGTTTAGCCTCCCTTTGCCACCCGGCGTCAATATTCTCGAATCGGGCTTCTGGATTGTACCGCACCACTCGGGCGAGCCGATCCCGGGGGTTCCGGGCCAGACCTACTCAAACGATCCCTGGACGACCGAAGTCACGAGCAGCGCCATCAGCTGGCAGACCGAACCGCTTGCGAGTGGATTTGACGATTCCAATCCGATTCGTTGGGGAACCATGGCCAACTTTCGGTTTGTCTCCAACTCACCGCCCGTCCCTGGCGACGCGACGATCGTGTCTTGGAAAGACGACACCTCAAGAACGATCAGCACTCAAGTTCCGAGCGCCGACTTTCTGCCGGTAGTTCGAAATCTCGAGTGTCCGTATGACGTAGTGGCCGATGAAGTTCTCTTGAGCTGGAACAACGGCTCGGCCTACGACGAGATCGAGATCTCTCGAAACTCGATTGTCCTCGGGGTGCTCCCAGGAGACGCGACGGAGTACCTAGACGAGAGCGCCCCCATCGGGACCGTCGTGACCTACTCCGTCATTGGGCGTCTCGGACCCGACGCCTCGACCGAGGTGAGTTGTGAGACCGCAGTTCCGAGCCCGGGTGATACAAACTTTGCGCTTCGGGTGATCAGCAGCCAGGTATTCTATGACGACAGTAACGGTTCGGGATCGGGCCAAACGTCGGTCGAGTTGATCGAAGATCCCGACAACCCGGGTTTCCCCAGTGAGATCCAGGGGGTGGCCTTCGCTCTCGAGTACAATCCCGACCTGCTTGAGATCGCCTCGATCGAGCCCGGGCCCGACGCGCAGTCGGTTGAGTTTTTTGAAGCGGCGATATTGCTCGACGGTAGCCAGACCCCGACCGGAGGATTGACCGTCGGGTTGGTAGCCGATCTCGAACTCACGGCGAATCTCACCGCCCTAAACCCACTCAGACTCGCAACGCTCAACCTCGCTCCGACGCCTGGAGCCTTGGTTGGGAACTCCGGTGGCGCCCTGACCCCGCTTCGCTTCGTCGATGATCAATTTGGGGCCCCGCTCCCCGTGAGCTCACTGGTGACTGTCTCTGAAAGTTCATTCACTCCGTTTGTGGCGAGTGGGAGCGTCGAGTTTGTTCCGGGCGCGGTCACTTTTCTGCGCGGAGACTCCAATCAATCGGGCTCGGTCGACATCGCCGATGCGATCAACGCGCTCGATTACCTATTTTCTGGAGGCACCGCGCCCTGTCTCAGCGCCGTCGACGCCAACGACGACGGAAGCCTCAACATCGCCGACGCGATCTACGTTCTCGACTTTCTCTTTGTGAGCGGCCCCGCTCTCCCAGCCCCATTTCCAGGATGCGGAAGCGATCCCACCGCCGATGCGCTGACTTGTCTTCAGTCAACCTGCCCATAGAGATTTCTGACGTGTCCGCAGCCTCGCTCAAACTCGAGACTTGAACACTTTGAGCACTCCGAACAATCGTCCGGTAGCGAGGTTGGGCGCTGATTAAGGCCGGGAGTGCCCCGTGCGCCAGCACGACTCATTCCGGCCGCGATCGCGGCACCCAACTTTCGATGGTCTGCTGATTGGCCGAGTGTCGGTCCCCATTTCTCGATATGGGATCGGACACCTTTACTCGGAGCAACTTCGGCTGCGTGTCGCCCTTCTCGGTGGCGGGTGGGATTTCAGCTCAACACCGCAACTCGCCACGCGCGATGATCTACGCCGATCGACTGACGAGTGGTTCGGTCTCAGTCGCGGTCGGAACCGAGCTGACTCTAGCTAAACAGGTTCTTCTCAGTGACAGTCGACTGGCAGCTGAACTTCAAACGGGGTAGATTCACGCTCGGACAAAGCCCTTGGGTTTTACCAATTGATGCCCGCCCCCAAACAATTCTGCTCGTGGGGAGGGGACCTTCGCAAACGGCCCCTTTCATCGATCAGACTCAGAACTATCGGAACTCGAAGAGTGACCTGACCGGTGCCCAGCTCTTAACCGCATGCACCGGTCGCGGAGAGCAGAGATCCGAACCGAACTCACGACGAATAACCGCAGTGAACGAGCATTGAAGCGTTCACTGATAAGCAGCCCCTTAAGGCATAATGGGAGTCCTCCATGACGGCGTTGCTCGAACGAGTCCCCGCCCTTAACTCGACGATCGGTCGCAAGATGATCGCGGCAGTGACGGGCTTACTGCTCGTTGGATTCTTGATTGGACACCTGTCCGGTAATCTTCTCCTCTTTAAAGGCCAGGACGCGATCAATAACTACGCTCACTTTCTCAAAGCGAATCCGCCCCTTCTCTGGGGAGCCCGACTTGGGCTGATTGCGATATTTGCGGCCCATCTGTGGGCTACGATTACCGTAAACCTGAGAAATCGAGAAGCGCGCCGCCAACCCTACGCTTACGACCCTGAACAGAGCAACTCTACCTTTCAATCAAAGACTATGCTCCTGAGCGGTCTGACCGTGCTGTCCTTTATCCTCTTTCACCTCCTCCACTTCACCGTCGGGCTGATTCAACGCGGCAATTACCTCATGACCACCGACCTCAACTATCAAGGCGAAGTAATCAAGGTTCACGATGTATACGGATTGATGGTCAGCGGATT
>CAYZYD010000554.1:0-3146 GCA_964482505.1 uncultured Planctomycetia bacterium
GGCTCGCCGAGTTCTCACTCGAACTTTCCGAACAGGACACTAGCAGCCCGCCCGACAAACGGCGCTCGAGTCTCGAATCCGTCAACCAAGCGACTCGTCGATTTGCAACCGGGCGTCGATACGGGCAGCCGACCGCTTTCGGCGGAGCTGGGAATCAAGTTTGGCTGCGTACGATATTGCGAAAGAGATCCAGACCGAGAGGCGTCGGTAAATCAGCCTCTTCGGGGGGTGATCCGTCGTCTCCTCGGAAGCGCGTCCAGTAGGGGTGGTGGGTCGGGTGAGTAAATCGTTCGGGGTGTGGCATCATTCCCATCACGTGACCTCGTCCCGAGATCGCACCGGCGATGTCGCGATCCGATCCATTCGGGTTGGCCGGATACTCGGCACGCTCGCCCTCCCCGAGGTAGCGGACGCAGATTCGATTCTCGGGGAACTCCCCCTCGCCGTCGCGCGGATACCAGCGGAACCGCCCTTCGGCGTGAGCGACGGGAATAGCGTACTCGCGTCCGGGTTCAAACCACGGGGCGGCGTGGGTACTCGCGCGCAACCTGACCCAACGCGCTTCGAATCGTCCCGACGCATTGCGACCGAGCGCCGCTTCACCCGAATCGTCGTCGAAGAGTCCCAAACGCACGAGGGCCTGAAAGCCGTTACAGATTCCGAGGACGAAGCGACTTCGGTCCACGAACGCTTGGATCGGCTCGAGTAGACGACATTCGAGCCGGTGGGCGAGAACGGCGGCCGAAGCGACGTCGTCGCCGTAGGTGAACCCTCCCGGAATAAAGAGGCAATCGTACTCAAAGAGTCGCTTGGGGGAGGCGGCGAGTTGGTTGACATGGACGAGATCGACCTCAGCCCCCGCCGCCCGAAAGGCGTGCTCGGATTCGCCGTCGCAGTTGGTTCCCGCCGCACGCAGGATCAGAGTCTTGAAGCTCACCTTGTCGCCTCCACCGGGCCCCACACCTCCATGAGCGGAGTGCGCCAGGTCTCTCGCAATTCACTTGTCGTCTGGTCAAAGAGCAGCTCGGAATCGAAGCTACAACGACAACGACCCGTTATCGTCACCCCGAGCTCGGTCGTGGAGAAGCCAAATTGTCGAGCTAGTTCGATCCACTGAGACTGGTGCCCTTGAGAAATCTCGACCGCGAACCGGTGCGGTGCTTCACCGAAGAGCGTTTCATGTGGATTGGAGCTTCCCGTCTGGCGGGCGAGTTCATCGAGCTTGAGTTCAAATCCGAGCCCGGTCGACCCGATCGCCATCTCGCCGAGCGCGACCGCGAGCCCGCCCTCTGAGAGATCGTGGATCGCACGGACGAGCCCGGAGCGGATCGCGCCCGCGACTCCCCGAACCGTACCGAGCGCCGACTCTGCCGAAAACGGAACGATCTCTCCGCCGACTCCGCCCGTCAGCTCATGAAAGAGGCTGCCGGCGAGTGACGCCTCGGGTGGACCGACGAGATAGATCGCCGAACCTTCGAGTTTAAACTCAGAACTCGGCGAACGCGGTAACCCGTCGCCGATCGACACCGCGGTGACGAGCAGTGTGTGCGGAATCGATCGCGAGACTCCGCCGGCTCGGTAAGTGTTGTGCAGCGAATCCTTGCCCGAGATAAACGGAGCGCGGTAGGCGCGGGCGGCGTCACTCGCCCCGCGCGCGCATTCGACGATCGCGCCGAGGATCTCGGGATCGTCGACGTTACCCCAGGCGAAGTTGTCGAGCAGCGCGAGTCGTTCGGGGTTGCCGCCGCTTGCGATGACATTACGCACCGCCTCGTCGACCGCATGCCCCCCCATCTGATACGCGTCGATTTCTCCCACGAGTGGCTGGAGCCCGCTGCCGACGACAACGTGATAACGCTGATCCCGAAGTGGGTCGAAGACGCAGCCGTCGTTCGGACCGATCCCAAACTCTCCGCCGAGCGGCCGAAGTTGCACCCTCCCCTGCACCTCGTGATCGTACTGACGTATCACCGGCTCTTTGCTCGCTACTGTCGGATGACTCAAGAGGGCGAGGAGGTGGTCATCGATCGACTGTTCGGGAAGATCGGGTTCTCCGACCGGAATCGGTTGGGGACGCCGGGCGGTCTTGACGATTCGGGGCCGGCCGTCGTGGAGAAAGGCCATCGAAAGCTCTCCGACGAGGGTCTCCCCGCTCGAAATCCGGAGCGTTTTATCGTCGGTGAACTCGCCTAAGATCGCCCCTTCGACCTCCTCCTCGGCCAAGATCTCAAAGAGCCGATCGATTCGGTCGGGCGGGACGGCGAGCACCATCCGCTCTTGTGCTTCTGAGATCCACACTTCGGCGGCCGTGAGACCGGGGTATTTCAGCGGCGCCCGCGAGAGGTCGACGCGCGCTCCGGTCTCCTCGCCCATTTCGCCGATCGCCGACGAAAAGCCTCCGGCCCCGCAATCGGTGACGGCCGCGAAGAGCGACTCATCACGCGCGCGGAGCAGCGCGTCGTGCACTCGCTTCTCTTCGATCGGATTACCAATCTGAACCGCCCCCGAGGAGACAGTCTCCGACTCTTCGCTGAGTTCTTGAGATGAGAAGGTCGCACCGTGGATACCGTCGCGACCGGTGCGGCCACCGATCGCTACGATGATATGACCGGGTTCGACCCGTTTATCGACGCACCGTCTCGGAATGACGCCGACGCTCCCGGCAAAAACGAGCGGGTTACCGAGATAACCCGAGTGGAAATGGATCGCACCGTTCGCGGTCGGGATCCCCATCCGGTTTCCGTAGTCGCGCACCCCCGCCACCACGCCGGTTAAGAGTCGTTTGGGATGCATTGTCCCGGCCGGAAGCTGATCCGGACTCGCGTCGAGTGGACCAAAGCAGAAGACGTCGGTCGAGAGAACGGGTTCGGCACCGAGCCCTGTACCGAGGGTGTCGCGGATCACGCCTCCAATCCCGGTACCGGCCCCGCCGTAGGGCTCGATCGCCGAGGGATGGTTGTGGGTTTCGACTTTGACCGAGAGGCCCCAGTCGTCATCGATCGCCACCACCCCCGCGTTGTCCTTAAAGACCGAGAGACAAAAGGGAGCCGCGATCTCCTGAGTTACCGCAAAGATCGTCTCTTTGCGCAGGTTTTCGATCCGCTCCCCTTCGTAATCGATCTGGCCGGTCAGCGTCTTGTGGCAAC
>CAYZYD010000555.1:0-3142 GCA_964482505.1 uncultured Planctomycetia bacterium
GCTGGCGCGACCCTCTTCGCAACCGCGGGTCCACCCTTTTATCCGGACTCAGACGGCAAACGGAAATTGAATCAGCTATTGCCGGCCCCCCTGCCCGCCGAGCCGACCGAGAAGATCGAAGACTACGGGCTGATCTTACTCGACGCCTCGGGCAGTCTCCGTGACTTCGGAGTCGAGACGGTGACCTTGGCTTTGAGTCGGCTACTCGCTGAGTCACAAGCGCGGGGACGTTGGGGGGTCGCTAGTTTCTCGACCGAGGTCAGAAGCTGGATCGAGGTCGGCACTCGGATCGATGGACAAGCGGTAGAGCGGGTGCGAAAGATCGAGGCGGGTGGGGGCACTCGTCTCGATCTCGGAATTGAATCGGCATACCGCACCCTCGCCACGCGATCCGAGGGTCGGTCGCTCTTTCTGATAACCGACGGCCGAACGAGTCGCGCGGCGGATTCGATTTGGCGCGACTGGGGCCGTAGGTATCGCGAAGCCGATATCACCGTCACCATTCTCAAGCTCGGATCAAGCGTCACCGAGGCACTGACCCAATTCTCGGGCGCGGCCGAGGCCCGATGGGTCGAAGTAAATACAGCGGCCGCAGCGAGTCGCTCACTCGCCCAAGCTCTGAGCAACAAGAACACCTTCTATCTCGAACTCCAGGGGGAGATCCGCCGTCGAACACACTCGCCCGGGGAGCGCCTCCTCCCTGAGTTGCTTCCCCGACCGCGGCAACCGGTGCGGCTCGAACCATCTTCGAAAGCAACCGCACTCTATGCGGACTCTGCGAACCAACCGATTCTGCTCAAGCACCGCTACGGAGAGGGCGAGAGCTATCTGTTGAGTCAGAGCTTCGAATCGCGCGCTGTCGGTCCCGAACCAGTCGAACGGGTCTATCTCGAACTCGTGAGGCGGCTGATCCTTCTGTCTGAGCGAGCCAAGCCGCAAGCGACTCAAAAGCTCCAGTGGAGACAGAGTGAGGATGGCACCGATTACCTCTTTCTCAGGCGAAGCGAGAAGCCAGCCCCGCCGTGGTCGGCGCGTTGGAAAGGGGCGAATTCTGACGCTCGCCCAGCCTCGGCTGAGATTTACGGAAAATATGTTCGATTTCGCGCTCCCCCAGCTCAGAGTGAATTTCTCTCGAAGTGGCTTCTCGAGCTCGACGGCTACCCTCACGGTCGCCACGATTTGAAGCACTTAGCCGCAGTTGTTCCGCCTTCGATCGCCTATCGCTCTTGGGATCTCTTCGCCGCGATCCTACTCGTCTTTGCCCTCAGCTCGATCACAACGATCCGATCGAGACTTTGACCGACAGCTGAGGCGGCGGTTGTCGCGAATCGCCGGCAAGGCGGTCGCTGACGGCCGCGACCCTCCATTATCAGCGAGGGGGTTCCGGATGAGGGTTGGGGTCAGTAATATTTTGATTCGTTAGGTGAGGGTCGATCCAATATCCCTGCGGTTCGACCTCGTTGTATTTGCCGTAGCCCAGCCGACCGCTCGAGTACAACCGAGCCGACAGCGGAGGATTCTTGAAACCAGTCCGCACTCCCTCAAACTGTCGTCCGGAAGCGTACGAGCTTTTTCGTCTGCATCTCCGTGGCCTTGAGAGCCCTCGGGGTCTTCTCCACACTGCTATCGCGATCAGTCTTCACGAACTTCGCAGTGTCGATCCCTTCGCAATCGAAGACAAACTACAAGGCATCGCGGACCGCATTGTCAAACGAGCCCAAGGATCGTCCGAGCGCGGACTCCTCGCTCACGCCCACGAGGTCTTCTTTGAAGAAGAGGGCTTTCGCGGCAACGAAGAAGAGTACGATCATCCCTACAACAGCTACATATCGAGAGTCATCGAGACCAAGCGCGGACTCCCGATTACGTTGAGTCTTGTCTATAAGAATGTTCTCGAGCGGGCGGGGCTCGTGGTGCACGGGCTCAATCTCCCGGGACACTTTATCGTGCGAGTACACTGCGCGGGCCAATCGCTCTTTATCGACCCTTTCTATCGCGGACGTCCGCTCCGACTCGACGAAATCGAAGAGCGGGTCCGTTCGATCTCGGGGCTCTCGGCGCTCGACGTCTCCCAGCTTCATGTGCCTGCAACGCACTCGGAGTGGATTGCCAGAATCCTCAACAACCTCGAGCACAGCTTCTACCGCCGCGAAAACCGAGATAAGCTGATGGCGATGCTCGAACTCCGGCAACTGCTCGCGCGCGAGTAGCGCGACCGATCCGCCCATTCTTACGACACATTCGTTGGGTCGAGATTAGTAGTGGTAAGAGTCTGCACCCGTCAAAGTGATACTGCCGTTATAGGTTTTGACTCGCAGTAACTGCGCGCTCGTTCCCGGAGTGACTTGCAGCGAATCCCCGTCACGCTCGACCGGAAGCGAGAAGGGACCGATCGTCTGGATCTGACCATTCCAACTCCGGCAGTCGACGCGACTGTCGAGGTCCGCGGGCAACGAGAGATCGACAGCGCCGTTAAAGGTCGAGATCAACCCGGTGACCGCACCCGAGGTCATGACCTCGGCCCGTATATCCCCGTTGAAGGTCTCAAGCTCGATCGTCTCCGCTTCCCCGACCACCGCGATATTGCCATTGTGGGTCGACAAAAACCAGTCCCCCACTTCTGAGTCGACTTTGATATTACCGTTGTGGGTTTGGGCGTGGACCGCCCGTACCCCTTGCGCGACGATATCACCATTGTAGGTCCGGGCGCGTAGTGTGATGGGATCGCGCACTTTGATATGGTAGTCGACGCGCACCGCTGCCTCCTCCCCGATCTCTCGATCGACTTGGTAAGTCGCCGTGAGCGTTCCGTCTCGGAGACCGGTGCCAACGTCGACGAGCGCGAGGAGACGTTCGACTTCGGTTTCGTCGGAAGCGAAGACAGTGATGATCGCTTCGACCTCCGCCTGGTGAGCCAAAGTCGGGTCGACTTCGACTCGAACACTCCCGTGATGGGTTTTGACCTCGGCGTGCGCAAGATCCTCTGAGTCAAAGGATTTCTCTGCCGTCCGCGACCCCGCGTATTGAGTGCTCACACAGGAAGAGCTGAGCACTAGTACGCTTAACCAGAGACAAAGTGCACGAGGGTTGGGGAGAGCAGCCATAAAGACTCGATTCGAACTGGACGGAATGCTGTCATCCC
>CAYZYD010000556.1:0-3138 GCA_964482505.1 uncultured Planctomycetia bacterium
CGCCGTCGACTCTTCGGCGATGGTAAAACAGCCCGGGCAATACTCGTGGACCGCGGCGTTGAGCATCCGCAGAAAATGCGCCGCGTCGAGGTCTTCTCGGATGCCCTGTTCGTGGGGAATCCACTCGCCCTCTTCGCGGGCGTAGTCGCGGTAGAGCATCGACGCCACCGCGTCGACCCGTAAACCGTCGACGTGGAGTTCAGTGAGCCAGTAGATCGCATTCGAAATCAAGAAGCTCCGCACTTCGTGCCGAGCGTAGTTGAAGATCAGCGTCCCCCACTCGCGATGTTCACCGAGCCGCGGGTCTTCGTGTTCGTAGAGTGCGGTACCGTCGAACCGGACCAGCCCGAATTCGTCGCGCGGGAAGTGTCCCGGCACCCAATCGACGATGACACTGATCCCTTCCGCATGACAGTGGTCGACAAACTCGCGGAAGTGGTCAGGCGTTCCGAACCGCTCGGTCGGGGCAAAGTAGCCCGTGACCTGATAACCCCAAGAGCCGTCGAACGGGTGTTCGGCGACGGGCAGCAGTTCGAGGTGGGTGAAGCCAAAGCGGTGAGCGTGCGCGCAGAGGCGGATCGCGAGTTCGCGGTAGTTGAGGAATTCACCGCTTGCTTCGGTCAACCATGAGTTGAGATGGACTTCGTAGATCGACATCGGCTCGGCCCGACAGTCGCGGTGACGGCGGCGCTCGAGCCAATCGCCATCTTTCCACTCATATCCCGAGTGGTGCACACGCGAGGAATGGGGCGGGCGACACTCCGACGACCGCGCGAGCGGATCCGCCTTGATCTTGAGTTCGCCCGACTCGGTCCGGATTTCAAACTTGTAGAGTGCGCCGGGGTCGAGGTTGGGCACAAAGAGCTCGAACACCCCCGAGCTTCCGAGCCGACGCATCGGATAGAGACGGCCGTCCCAGCCGCAAAAGTCCCCGACCACACTGACCCCGCGCGCGTTGGGAGCCCAGACCGCAAAGGCGACGCCGCGCGGGCTCTCCACCTCGAGTCGACGTTCGTACCGCCGCACCTGTGCGGTCTCCGAGTCATACCCGACGAGCCGCGCGCCGAGCGCTTCCCAAAGCGCGTAGTGCGTTCCTTCGTGGAAGAGATGGAGGTCGAGGTCGCTGACGCTGGGCCAGAAGCGGTAGGGATCTTCGCGCTCCCAAGTTTCGCCGTCGCCGAACTGAAACCGAAGCTGGTACCTCAGCGGTGTATCAGGCGCTTCGACTCGACCCGCGAATAGGCCGCGTCCGATCGGTTCGAGCGCAAAGGTCGCATGGTCGGTGACGCATTCAACGCGCGCCGCGTCGGGGTGAAAGGCGCGCACGACCACACCAGGGCCCGCGAGCGGATGCGCCCCGAGAATCCGGTGCGGATCGTCGTGGACGCCTCGCACTAGTCGATCGAGGTCGGTGGGCTCGATCCCGAGCGAACTCGGATCACCCCGGCTAATCGGATTGAGCACGGGTCTCACTCTCTGCATTCGGGCGGGCGAGGAGCGCGCAGCTCGACCCCTCAATAATCAATGCGGGACTCGCGAGCGGAGTCTCGACGATAGCGACATTATGGGAATCGACGATCCGTCGCCAGTTCGAATGGTCGCCGGGGAGGTGCGTGAGATCGTATTCGATCGGCTCGGGTCCGCCTTGGAAGAGCAGCGCGAGATCTTCGGGGGCCGCGTCGACGCGTTCGATCCGGGGAAGAAAGAGCCCGATCGAGGTGAGAATTCGGCTCCAGTCCTCGCCTTCGAGCCGGGCGCCGTCGGGCTGAAACCAGAGGACCGCCTCGGGATCGTCGGGTTCTCCCGAGAGAAACCGCGGCCGCGCGAAGAGCCGGTAGCGTCGACGATACTCAAAGAGCCGACTGACAAAGGCGATCAGCGAGTCGTCGCGCTCGCTCCAATCGATCCAGGTGAGGGGGCTGTCGTGACAGTAAGCGTTTGAGTTGCCGGCTTGGCTGCGCCCGAGTTCGTCGCCGTGGAGGCGAATCGGGGTTCCGAGCGAAAAGGCGAGCGTGGTGAGATAACTGCGCTTGATCAGCTGGCGCCGTTTCAGAACGGCCTCGTCGCGAGTCGGCCCCTCGCAGCCACAGTTTTGACTGAAGTTTTCCGCGGGTCCGTCGCGGTTGTCTTCACCGTTTGACTGGTTGCGCGGCTCGGTGTAACTGACGAGATCCTCAAGCGTGAAGCCGTCGTGCGACGCGATGTAGTTGAGGCTCGCTTGGGGCTGGCGGGACCAAAAGAAATCGCTCGACCCTGCGACGCGACTGGCGAGTTCGGCGAGCTGGCCCGGTTCACCGCGCCAAAACCGCCGCACCGTATCGCGGTAGCGATCGTTCCATTCGACCCAGTCGCCCGGAAACTCACCGAGGCGGTACTGACCCGTATCCCAAGGTTCGGCGATCCACTTGGTCGCGGCGAGTTCGGGATCGTTCGCGATGAGTTCGAAGAGGCGACGCCGATCGAAGCGAGTTTCGGGACTCAAATCGTCGCGTCCCAAGGCGGCGGCGAGGTCAAACCGAAAACCGTCGACTCGGAAGACCGTTACCCAGTAACGCAAACAGTCGAGCACATACTCGCGCACGCGCGGGTGCGCGAAGTTGAGCGTATTACCACAACCCGTGAAGTCTTCGAGCGGGCCCGCGGCGGTATGCCGGTAGTAGGCGTGCGGGTCGAGACCGCGAAAACTCAGCGTCGATCCCGCTCGACTTCCCTCGGCGGTGTGGTTGAAGACGATGTCGAGCACAACTTCGAGCCCGGCTTCGTGAAGTGTATCGATTGCGCCCGCGAGTTCCTCACGCGCGCGGCGGGGATCCACGGCGAAGCGCTGGTCGGGAGCGAAGAGCGCGATCGGTGCGTAGCCCCAGTAATTACGCAGACCTTTGCGCACGAGATGTTCTTCGTTTGCACTCTGCTGAATCGGGAGGAGCGACAGCGTGGTCACGCCGAGTTTGAGCAGATGCTCAACCACCGGTTTCGAGGCGAGTGCCGCGAAGGTGCCGCGCTGCTCGCGATCGATCTCGGGATGGGTTGCGGTCAGTCCCTTGACATGCGCTTCGTAGATAACGGTGTCGGTCCAAGGCATTACGGGTCGAGCCGGTCGATTCGCAACCAAGTCTGAGTCGGCGACCACCACACCTT
>CAYZYD010000557.1:0-3137 GCA_964482505.1 uncultured Planctomycetia bacterium
GCCGAGCTTCCGAGCCCATTGTCCTCGGGAGACCAGCGCCCCCGGCGAACCTCGAAGTATGACCAATACACCTTCGATTCGCCGGGGGCACTGGGCTCTTAGGGGCACTGGACTCCTAAGGACAATGGGCTCCCAAGCACAACGGGCTCGAAATCTCGACCTCCGCATCGAAAGCAGTTTTTTGGGCGTACTAGGTGCCGGGCCAGCCGGGGTCTGGAGCTGTGCTTGGGCAAGCTCCGGTTGGTGGTTTCGCCGTCCCCAACCTTGCGAGCCTCATCACAAGCGATCCTATTGGCGGTGCGATGCAGATCCTTTTGAGACCCGCTTAGATACTCATATCCGCTACTAAAGATCAAGAGGCCTTAAGCGAAAACAACCGATCGAAGGGACTCATATTGGTCACTTGATTTTCGCGAATCTCTTGACGAGTTTCGTCAATTCTTCCGACAGTTCGGGGTAGTCCGCTGGGAGTTCCTCTTGGAGAGAAACCTCTTGCCCCCTTGAAAAGCGGTGTTGGTCATCTTCGAGGTTGAGCACGAGATCTGAGTCAAACTCCCCCCAGAAGGCGTCGTAGTTGCCGATTCGTACCGCGAGAGTGACGCGCCGCTTGCGCTCCTTGAGCGAACCATTGAAGACACCCCAAAGCTCGGCCTTGCCTTCGGACATAAAGAACCTCGGTCCCTTAGGCTTGAGGGGTGAGACAAAGGGGACCAGGCGTCGTCGCTTTACCGTGTAGTGTCGTGCGACTTTGACAATTCCGCGTTGCCAACCGAAGAGACCACCGGGGGAAGCGTTTTGAGTTGGGCGACTCTCCTCGGATTCTCGGGGTCGTTTCCGCGCCGTCCAAAGCGTCCAGGCGACGGGCCGCTTGCGGTCCTTAAAGGTGAAGGCTCGGGTTAACGACCCGAGAAACAAGTGTACCCAGCGTCGTTGACCCTTTGATTCGGGTTGCTTGAGTTGCAGGCAGAAGCCCGAATTCCCTTTGAGCTGTCGAACCTCTTTGGGGTCGAGGCGATAGTTACTAGCAAACTCGGTGGGAGAGATACCGCGCCTGAGCGCCTCGGCGAAATCTTCCAGGACTTGGTAAGTCAGAGCGTCGGGAAAGATCGAGAGCTGAACCTTCAGATCTTCGGTCGACTTTTCAAGCCGGACCGAGCGGTTGACGGCGTTGAGATAGACTTCGACGTCTTTGAGGATCCGACGGGCGTCGGGAGTCAGGTCGGGATGCGGCTTCTTCTCTGGGTCTTCATCCCTCAGCGGTTCATCTGGCGTCTCCTCTTGGGCGGGCTTGCCATGGCTGGATCGGAGAGACGACGGTGTCGCCACCGCGGTTAAGGAGAAGCAGCAGCCTAAAGCAAAGAGGGATAAGAGACCTCTGAACTGACTCTTGAGTTCCGCACCAGTACTGTGCAGGGTTGCAAGATTCAAGAAATGAACCTCCTCACACCAGCGTAAGGGATTGAGGGATCCCTTACCCGAAATCCACTCTAGCTAGCCAAGATGCGAGATTGGATCGATGGAGCTCTGAGCACTACGGTAGCGGTCGCTCTGCTCCTCGGCTTCAACTAAACTAGCGCAGATAGGTCGGACCCATCAGAAAAATCCGGGCGAGCCGGCTCTTCGCGGCGAAATTAGTTGCTGAGAGCGATTTACGAGGGTGACGCGAGGCCGTAAGCTGCCTCGGCAAAGGCGATCAATGACCCGCACAGCTGCCAGATTTAGAAAACTGTCAGTGGATAGTGGCGAAGACTCCCTGAGTCGTCGCGATCTCATAAGGCGGCATTTGTCTTACGGACCCTAATCTCCATTACATAATAATTTCTGAATATATTAAACGAATTGAACAAGCCAACTTCCCAAGAGAAGCAGAGTTCTGTCCAAACCGGTTCCCGCCGGGATTTTGACGTCGTCGTCATCGGGGCCGGAATCGCCGGACTTTTTTATGCCATAGAGCTTCTCGAAAAGCGCCCTCAACTCAAGGTCGCACTGATCAGCAAGGGTCCTCCCGGCGAAGGCAACAGTCGCTACGCCCAGGGTGGGCTCGCGGCTGTCGTCGGGAACGAGGACTCCGCTCAGGCGCACCTCGAGGATACTCTTCGCGCCGGAGACGGGCTCTGCGACGAGGCCGCGGCACTGCGGATCGTGTCTGAGGCGCCCGCCTGCATCGCGACGCTCGAAGAGCGGGACGGGGTCCGGTTTGATCGAACCTCCCAAGGCGCCTACGATCTCGGTCTCGAGGGCGGCCACTCTCAACGCCGTATTCTCCACTGCGGAGATCAGACGGGCGCCCTGGTCATTGCGAGGTTGGTCGAGCGGGCTCGGCAGTTACCGATCGAGGTCTTTCCCCAGCACACCAGTGTCAATCTCATCGCGGACAATTCCAGCGGCGGTCCCGGAACCCGGACTCGGATCGTGGGCGCGTACGTCCTCGAAGAGACGACGGGGTTGATTCACACATTTTGCGCTCGTCAAACAGTGCTCGCGACTGGGGGGGCGGGCAAAGTGTACCGGTATACCAGTAACTCGGGATTTGCCACGGGCGACGGCATTGCGCTCGCGTATCGGGTGGGCGCCCGCGTGGGCAATCTCGAGTTCTTTCAATTCCATCCCACGCTTCTCTTTCACGAACAACTTAACAACTTCCTGATCACCGAGGCGTTGCGAGGCGAGGGGGCGCGACTCGAATTACCGGGCTCGGGTTACCAGTTTCTCGCCGATTACTATCCCGCCGAAATGGAGCTTGCGACCCGCGATAAGGTAGCAAGGGCGATCTTCACCGAGCTTGAGCGTCGCTCACTCTCATACCTGCATCTCAACGCCTCGCACCTCGACCCTCAGTTGCTGCAGACGAAATTCCCACAGATTTCGAAGACGCTGCGCGGTCTTGGAATCGACATTTCGACCGATCCCATTCCGATCGTCCCCGCCGCCCATTACCTCTGTGGCGGGGTTCTCGCTTCCCCCGCGGGAGAGACCGATCTCGAGGGGCTCGTCGCCATCGGCGAGTGCGCCTTCACCGGTTTGCACGGAGCGAATCGTCTCGCGAGCAACTCGCTGATCGAAGGCCTGGTGATGGGTCGACTCGCGGCTCTCGATAGCGCCATTTCTCTGGATCGAAATTGAGTATTTAGAGGAAC
>CAYZYD010000558.1:0-3131 GCA_964482505.1 uncultured Planctomycetia bacterium
GGGAGGTCGAGGGCCGGCGATTCTTGCTCGAACTTTTCGAACAGGACACTAGCTCTGGGGTTGAGCCGATCGGTGCTGGTAAGCGACTCCGATCCCAACCGCTTTGCGCTCGAGTTTTTCGGTCACTCCGAGGATCGTCTCGGTCCCGCCGAGGATGAGATAGCCCTGCGGGTCGAGAAGTTGGCACATCCGTTCTAGGATGTCTTTCTTGACGGCGGCGTCGAAGTAGATCAGGACATTACGGCAGAAGATAATATCAAACTTACCCAAGCCCGTGAACGATTCGAGTAGGTTCAGATATTTGTATTGGACCCGGGCTTTGATTTCGTCTTTGAGTTGATAGGTCTTCCCCTTCTCCTGGGTAAAGTATTTGAGGAGGTATTGAATCGGCAACCCGCGTTGAATTTCAAAGTGGTTGTAGCGAGCTTGCGCAGCCTTTTCTAGTACGGCTTTATTGACGTCCGTCGCGAGGATGTCGACGCGCCACGATTGAAACTCCGGGCATCGTTCGAGCATTCCCATGACGAGCGAATAGGGCTCTTGACCGCTCGAGCAGGCGGCGTTCCAGATCCGCAGTTGTCGCCGTTGACCCCGCGTCTTGAGCAGTTCGGGAAGGATATGGTCGTAGAGCATTTCGAACGGCTTCTCATCGCGAAAGAACGAAGTTTCGTTGGTCGTCATCGCGTCGACGATGTCGGTGAGTAACGCCGGACTCGGTTGCGGTCTCAGCTTGTCGATTAAGCCATCGATATCCTCAACCCCGTATTTCTCGACGAGCGGGGTGAGACGCGCATTCCACAAGTAGTCTTTGTTCTCGCCGATCTTGAGCCCGATCGACTTCTCGAGCAGCTGCGAGAGATATCGTACGTTCTCGGGTCTCAAGCGGTCGTCCTCACTCGGTAGTAGCGGCCGATGGCGGGTCCTATCTCCTCGAGCGGGAGAATCTCGCTCGCTAACCCCGCCTTCGCCACCGCGCCCGGCATCCCCCAAACCACGCTCGTCGCTTCGTCCTGACAGATCGCCTGCCCGCCGGCTCGGACGATCTCGGCGACTCCGTCACGACCATCTTCACCCATGCCGGTCAGAACGACTGCGAGGGCTCGCCCCTGGTAGTGCTCAGCCACAGACCGAAACATCACATCGACCGCGGGTCGGCAAAAGTGGACCGGTGCCTCTTGATTGAGTTCGAGGGTCAACCTCGCGCCCGCCTTGGCAACAGTCAGGTGGAAGTCGCCGGGGGCGAGATAGGTACAACCCGCTTCGATCGGCATGCCGGTCTCGGCCTCACAACATTTGCGGCCGGTGAGACCGTCGAGGCGGCGCGCAAGGATCGTCGTGAACATCGGTGGCATGTGCTGCGTGATGAGGACTGGGCAGTTCACCGATTCGGGCAGCGCGCTCATGACCTGCTCGAGGGCGTTGGGACCTCCGGTCGAGCTCCCGATGACGACGATCTCCACGGGGACGGTCGAATTTGAGGTTCTCGTTCGCAAGGGCGTAGCGGCACCTTGGGGCTGAGGTTTCTGAACCTTGGAGCGCTGGGCAGCATGGGTTCGGATCTTCTTGAGCAGGATCTCCGCCATCGATTCGACGCGGGCCGAAGCGCGACCCGAGGTCGGTTTGGGAACAAAGTCCGCGGCTCCGAGATCGAGGGCGCGCATCGTGACTTCGGCGCCCTTGAGGGTGAGCGTGCTCGTCATGATGATCTTGGTCCCGGGTGAAGTCTCTAGCAGTTGCGGGAGGGCGGTCATGCCATCCATGATCGGCATCTCGATATCGAGCAAAATCACGTCGATTTCGTGACGCTTGAGCTCGGCGAGGGCTTGACGCCCGTCGGCGGCGCTGGCTACGACTTCGCAATCGCCGTCGCGCTCGACGATCCTGCGCATCAAACCGCGAAGCACCGTCGAATCGTCGACGATCATCACTCGAACGTCTGGGGAGTTATCGGCCAACGAACCCACTCTCGTCGGAAATCCATCGGGGTCTCGATCTGCGCTACCGGATTCATATCGACTGATCGTCAGGCATGTGTGCACCGAAAAACCGCAAAGAAGCTGGGGCGCTCCTCCGATCAAGAGATGGTGCAAACGGAGAAGTGAGCGAACTCGAGGGCTACTGCTCACTACCGGGTTGCTCTGGATCGAGAGCGACGTGGAGAGAAGAAAGTTCAGTCGAGCGAGCGTCTGCCATCTCTGCGTGTTAACGCTTGAGAACCGGGTCTGGGTGGGTGAGATCGCAAATCTCAGCTTGAGCGGGGCACGGATTTGGTTTCGAACCGCCCCCGAGGATCTCCAGCCCGGGCTCCGGCTCCAGACCGAGATCGATCCCGTCGGAGCCATTCCGTCGGTGATAAGACGGGTCGCCGGGAATGAGATCGCGGTTTCGTTCCATGGCTACTCGATCGACGCCTTTTCGCGTTTGCGTCGCTTTCTCGATCTTCAGACGGGCGGCAAGGTCGATCTGAAGGCCGACCTCAAGCGTCAAGCTGTTGGACTTCTGGCCCAGGCCGATAAGGAGTAGACCTTGAAGCGTATTTTGATCGTGGATGACTCGAGGGGAATTCGAATGGCGATCCGCGGGATCTTTCAAGGACTCCAGGCCGAGATCTTGGAAGCCTCCCACGGACAAGAGGCGATAGAGAGTATCGAAAAAAACGGGCCGCCGAGTGCGATTCTGCTCGACTGGAATATGCCCGTGATGGATGGCATTGAGTGTCTTCAAGCTCTGCGCGCCAACCCGAGCTGGAAACAGATCCCCGTGGTCATGGTGACCACCAACAACGAATTTACCCAGATCAGCACGGCCATGGCGGCGGGCGCCAACGAGTACGTGATGAAACCCTTCGATAAAGAGATGATCGTCAGCAAGCTAGCGAGTATCGGAGTGGTGATCGAAAGTAAGTCGCCCGCCTAAAACCACGGCGGTCAAAGATCGAGTCTCGCGGGAGGCCGAGCCTCCTTCACCCAGCGCCCCCGGCGAACCTCGACGTATGACCAATACGCCTTCGATTCGCCGGGGGCACTGGTCTCCCGAGGACAATGGGCTCGAAATCTCGACCTCCCGCATCGAAAGCAGTTTTCGGGCGGGCTGCTAGTGTCCTGTTCGAAAAGTTCGAGCAAGAATCGCCG
>CAYZYD010000559.1:0-3129 GCA_964482505.1 uncultured Planctomycetia bacterium
CGCTGAGTCCTCCTTCTGCGCAAGGCGTACTGAAAGCGCAGGTAGGCGAGGAGCACTGCCTCGCTCGAGCTCGTCGCGGATTCGGACGGTCGTTCGACGAGAGAACCGCCGAGTATGATCGCGCGGTGTTGATCCCCGGGGTCGCCATCCTCAAGACCGAGCTCGTCCCGAGTCCGGTTCTTGATCGTGTAGAAGAGAAAGAGTGCGGCTCCGAGGGCTCCGAGCAGAATGGCGATACGACTCAAGTTGAGACGCCAGGTGCGTATCGACTCGGGTGTAAGTTTTCGCGCGCCTGGTTCGGACGGGACTGGCGAGTCCGGGACCCGCTCGAGCTCAGCCGCCTCGGGGTTGGTCAGCGCGCCGGGATTCTGAATTCGAGCTGAAGCTGGGTGGGATTCGGGTCGCGACTCAGCCTCTGCCGCCGGCATCGTCTCCTCGGGTTGACTGAGTTCGACAACCGGGCCGATGAGCCGACTCGAGCCCTCGACCGGTCTCGCTGACATGTCGTCGCCGGTAGCCGACGACCTTGGGGACTCTTTTGACACCTCAGGGGCTTCGGCACTCGCGACCGAGTTTGCGTCGTCGGTGCCAGCCGGCGAACCGGCCTCCTCGGTATCGTCTGCAAGCGGTTCGGGCACCTCGGTCAGCTCCTCGGGGACCGGAGCCGCAGTCTCCCCTTCGACGGCTGGCGGAGCTTCGGGACTCGCCGGCGCTTCGGCGGCAGCGTCCTCGACCTCCGCGACGACACCGCTCGACTTCGTTCGGCCCGGATCGGCGGTCCCGGAAGGCTCGGTCGCCCTCGGCTCTTCACCCAAGTCTCCGAGCCGGCGATTTCTCCGGCCCTGCCCTTGCCGCATTCGCGCGAGCAAGACCTCGGTCGGGACCTCACGAACTTCAATGGGATCGTCGGGGGTATCGAGAAAACTTTTGCTCCGCTGTCGAAAGACCCGCTCGGGTGGCGGTTGAATCTCCGCTTGCGAGCTATCCTCGGGACGAGAGGCCAAATCGGCCGACGCTTCCGGTTCGGTGGAATTCTTCGTCACCACGCGCGCCTCGACACTCGGCGCGGGATCGGGAAGCGCGGGAGGAAGCAGCCAACTGAAAATTCCAAACGCCAGCCAGAAGAGCAAGCTCGCGACCCCGGTACCCAGCCAGATCAATACATGGGTATTTTGGACGTTGATTCGCGGCTCTCGAATCCCCGCGTAAGTATTGAAGATCAAGTTTCTGAGAGCTGCGCTCGACAGAGCGAAAAGCAGCGCGAGCGGTACGAGGACCACGGCCCCACTCGCTCCGGAGAGCAGGCCGACGACCAGACTTCCCAAGAGAGCCAACTCGAACTGTCGATACCGAACTTCGCGGGCGAGGAAGAAGGCCGAAATCCAAGCGAGGTATCCCATCGCGACGGCGTAGCCATGGGGCGCCTCGCTAAAGAACGGATAACCCGCAGGACCAAGCAAAAGCGCGGTCGTAGAACCCGTGATAAAAAGGCTCGACGTCGACAACAAGCGCTGACGACGCGCCCAACTGTAACCGAGTGCGTAAAGTCGGGGGAGGCTCGCCCAGATCACCAACGTAATGATGGTTCCAGGATCCCTCGATTGAGTCAAAGCTCCCGAGACGAAGCCGATCGTTACGACGAGCCAAGCCGCGTCGACGGCGACGAGGGCGATCTCGGCCTGAGTGGCACTCGTGAAAGTATCTCGAAAGAGTGCGATCGAGCGACCGGCGATCTTCAAATCTTCCTCCCCGTAACCAGCGACCGAGGACGCAAGAGCGTCTCGCTTCCAAACGTATCGCACGCGATCGTATAGGTCTCGGCCCCGACGCTTCGAAGACGGGCCGCGAAGTCGCGGGTCTTCTCGATTGGCGTTCGCTCGCGCGCGCGGCGCTGCTGGTCAAACGAGTCGTGCCAAACTTCGGCTTCGTACTGGCTAAAGAGGACCGTGAAGACCCGGTGACCGAGCCGAAGCCAGCGCCCGACAACTTCGAGCATCGCCGGGGTTTCGTAGAGATAGGGATGGACGCAGACGACGATGGTCGAGCGAGCGGGGACCGCGCGCAAGAGTTCCGACCCGAGCTCGGGAAGGGGTCGGTTGAGGTTCGAAGTTTTGAACTGAATCAAGAGATCGAGCATCGAGCGGAGGCTCTCGGGTTGACTCGCCGCCTCGGTCCGGAGCTGGCCCTGTTCGGCAAAGGCGAGAGTCACGGCCCGACGCTCGCGCAGAGCTCGAGAGGCGAGCGTCGCCGCAATTCGCGCCGAAAACTCGACGCTTGACCCTTTGCCGCTCCCAACTTGAGCTTCGCTATAGCTGTCGAGCAGGAGGCAGAACCCTCCACTCACCGTCTTTGAGAACTGCCGAACGATCGGCCGTTGCCAGCGCGCGGTCAGTCCCCAGTGAACGTGCCGCGGATTATCGCCGGGACGGTACTCTCTCACCTTGAGGAACTCGCCCGAGCTCCCCATCCGCGAGTTTACGGTGTCGGTGAGCAATTGGTCGACGCAGCGACCGACCGCTTCGTGAACCCGGTCCTTGGAGATCTTCGGGTAGACACGCAGCGATTGGTTGCGAGTCGAGAGCTTGGTCGACTCAAACCAGCCCATCGGATCGACGAGCCGCACCACCGAGTGTCCAACCTTGTAGATTCCGCGCGGGAGCAGGCAGTGGCCCTGGTAACGCTCTTCGACCGCCTCTCCAGGGTCGAGCCGTCCGCCAAAGAGAATGCTCTTGAGAGCGTCGTTCTCGACCGAAAAACGCTCAGCCACCTGCGGGTAGAAGCTCGGTAGATCGCCCCGGTTCTCGAGCTCGAGTTCGACCTCGACCGAATCACCTTCAAACGCGACCGGGGTCGAACGTCGTTCGAGATTGAGTTGCCGCACTTGTCGGTGGAGCCAGAGCCGGACCGAGGCGACCCCGACAATTATCACGAGTCCAAAGCTCGCCGCCGCGGGTTCGCGCAGCGCGATTCCTCCCGCAAGCGCGACCGCGCCGAGCCCTAAGGCGACCCAACCCGACGAGAGCCGGACTGGAAACTCGGGGAGGGCGGGGTGCCTCACGACGCTTCTCCGCGAGTAACCGGAACCGGCGCCTCCACGAGGATCTCCGCCACAAGCTCCCGCCTCGACAC
>CAYZYD010000560.1:0-3126 GCA_964482505.1 uncultured Planctomycetia bacterium
CGATTCGCCGGGGGCACTGGGCTCCGTGGGGAATGGGCTCGAAATCTCGTCCTCCCGCATGGAAAGCAGTTTTGCGGGCGGGCTGCTAGCCGACCGTCCACAGAGTCATCGTGGTTGAGGCAAACGTATTCGGGTAAGCGGATCGCCGTCAAAATTGCGCGCAAGCGCAGTTGCAGGCACTTGGGTCGGGTGAGCAAGTGCGGTTCGCGGCCTAGTTTTCGGGTTCGAGCCGGTCGAGCCCGGGGTAACGTGCCGGAACTTGAGAATGCCTTTCATTCTTTGGGTCCGAGCCCAAGATATCGCGAGTTCTCGCACCATCAGGAAAGGTCGCACATGCCGAAGCTAGTCGTAAACGGCGTTGAGCACGATCTCGATGTCCCGGGGGAGATGCCTCTTCTCTGGGCGATCCGAGATGTGCTCAAGCTGAAGGGTACCAAGTTTGGCTGCGGAGCGGGTCTCTGCGGTTCTTGTACGATTCACGTGGACGGTACCGCGGCCCGCGCCTGCATCACTCCCGTATCCGCGGCCGAAGGTCGAAAACTCACTACGATCGAAGGGCTGAGTCCTACAGGGCAGCACCCCTGCCAAGTCGCGTGGGAAAAATTGAACGTCCCTCAATGCGGCTACTGCCAGGTAGGTCAAATTATGAATGCGGCGGCTCTGATCGCAGAGAACCAAGACCCGAGTCCCGAGGAGATTGACCGGGCGATGGTCGGGAACCTTTGTCGATGTGGAACCTACCAGCGCATCCGGGGGGCAGTCCTCGAAGCGGCGAAGCTCGCGAAGGGACAAAAGTAATGGTCCAAGTATCGCGTCGTCAGTTTATGCAGGTGAGTATGGGCGCGGCCGCCGCCGGGTTGACTTTCGGAGTTCAGTTACCTGGTTTTGGCGCCGAGCCCGACGATGAGGGTGAGTTCAGTCCGAGCGTTTTCATTCATATACCGAGCGGAGCGGACAAAGTGCGAGTTACCTGTCACCGCTCGGAGATGGGGCAGGGCATCCGCACGGCTATCAGCATGATGATCGCCGAGGAGCTCGAGGTGCGATTGGATCAAATCGAGGTTGAACAGGCCCCCGGAGATTCGAAGTACGGTGATCAGAACACCGACGGGAGTCGAAGCGTCCGACAAAATTGGGAGCCCCTCCGGCAAGCCGCGGCGGCGGCTCGTAAGCGATTGATGTATGCGGCGGCTGAGAAGTGGAAAGCGCCGCTCTCCGATTGCTACGCAAGTGAGGGGGCCGTCGTACACGGGCCGAGCAAGAAGCGACTCAAGTATCGACAGCTCGCAAGGCTGGCCGCGGAGACTCCGGAGGTCACCGAAGCTGTCCTCAAGAAAAAGTCGCAGTGGAAGATTCTCGGCCAGAGTCAAAGGGGCGTCGATAACCACGATATCGTCACCGGGACCGCTCAATTTGGAATCGACGTCGAGCTTCCCGGGTTAGTCTACGCCTCGATCGAACGCGCTCCGACGAAGCAGAGCCAACTTGTGTCGTTCGATAAAGAGGCGGCGCTCGAGGTTCCCGGAGTTATCGAAGTGGTCCAGCTCGAGAGCCTCAAGTTGAGAACTCCGTTTACATTCGAGTCGATCGCCGTAGTCGCGTCGAACACTTGGTCGGCTGAAATGGGTCGACGCAAATTGAACGCGAGCTGGAAGGTCGAAGAGGGCGCCGAGAATTCGAGTGAGAATCTCGCTGCAATGCGAGCAGATACGAAGAAGAAGGGTCGGCCCTTCCGAGAAGAAGGCGACGTCGACGACGCCCTGCGAGGAGCCGCCAAAGTCGTCGAAGCGACCTACACCGGACCTTACCTCGCGCACGCTCCCATGGAGCCACCCTGCGCGACGGCGCACTACGAGGAGGTCTCCACTCAAGGAGGCACGGCGAATGGGCGCTGCACGATTTGGGCCCCGACCCAGAATCCAGCCAGTCCTCCGCTTCCAGCCGAGCAGCTCGTGTCGCAGCTCCTCAAGATCCCCGAGGTCGAGGTCAAAGTGACACTTTTGGGCGGTGGCTTTGGTCGTAAGGCGAAGCCTGACTTTATCTTAGAGGCTGCTCAACTGTCGCGCAAATTGCGTCGACCGGTCAAGGTCACCTGGACCCGCAGCGACGAAATTCGTCACGGTTTTTATCGCGCCCTCAATTGCCAATACATTTCAGCAAGTCTGAGTAGCGACGGTGCGGTCACGGGTTGGCTCCACCGGACAAGCTTTCCGAGCATCGTGGGAAGTATTTTTGATCCGACTCAGCTCTCCCCGAGTGACTTCGAAGTCGGTCAGGGGCTCAGCAATTTTCCCTATCGCATCCCCAATCAACGATTCGAAAAGCAAGCGGTGCTGACGAGCGTTCGAATCGGGTGGCTCCGCTCTGTCTGTCACACTTTTCACGCGTTTGCTATTAACAGCTTTCTCGACGAAATCGCTCACGAACTCAAAAAGGACCCGATCGAACTTCATCTCGAGCTGCTCGGAAAATCGAGGATCGTGCCGGGGAGGGTTCCGCACCCCGATTATGAGTTTAATACGGGGAGACTCGCTCGCGTGATCCGCGAGGCGAAAGAGTTTTCGAATTGGGGTCAGGAGCAGCCCGCCGGAACGGCGCAGGGTTTCGCCGCTCACTTTAGTTTTTTTAGCTACGTCGCGATGGTCGCAACGGTCGCGCTTGAGTCGGGTCAACCGAAGGTTCGCCGAGTGGATTGTGTTGTCGACTGCGGCACCGTGATCAATCCCGATACAGTGCGGGCGCAGATCGAGGGTTCCGTCGCGTTCGCCCTCTCGTACACTCTGCACAGCAAACTCGACGTCGTCGAGGGGGCGGTCCAGCAGAGTAACTTCCATGATTATAAGTTGTTGAGAATTAACGAGATGCCTGAAGTCCGCGTCAATCTTATCAAGAGCGATCGGAGACCTTCGGGAATGGGTGAGCCGGCAGTACCTCCCGTGGCCGCGGCGGTGACAAACGCCCTCTTTCGGTTGACGGGCAAGCGCTGGCGCGATCTCCCGATCAACGGGTAGTCGGGCAAAAAAAACGCTCCTGGTGGGCGCCAGGAGCGTTAATTGGGCTCTGAGGTGGGAAATGTGGGGTGGGTAAAAGGGGTGGGCTAGTTAGGTGTTTTTCTCTTGGTTTTCT
>CAYZYD010000561.1:0-3121 GCA_964482505.1 uncultured Planctomycetia bacterium
TGGTATCGAGCGCCTCTTCGCAGTCGGGCAGGTGGGACCCAGGTACGAATAAAAAGTTCAACGTGAAGATCGCGTCGGCCACATTGACCTGCGTATCGCCGTTTGCGTCACCGCGCAAGAAATCTGCGTGAACAGGCACGCTCAAGACCACTAAGAATAGAACCACAATAAAACGGGGCATCGCATTCCTTCCATTCGGATTCCGCGGCGTCCGCCACGGTACGGTCCAGAAGATCCAAACTAACAATTGGTATCAGTACAGTCGTCGAGAGAATCGTCGGTGGGATCACTCCCACAGGCTCCGTTGGGTTCAGGGATCGGAGGAGAGCCCGGCACGAAGAGCGATTCGAGGTGGAACACCGGGTCCGCCACGTTGAACAAACCGTCATCGTTGGCATCAAAGGCGTCGGGACAGACAACCGGCGACCCCCCGGGCAGGAAGAGCGCCTGCAGCGCCGTGATCGCGTCACCGACGTTGACGAGCCCATCGAGATTCGTATCGGCGCGCACAAACTCAAGCAGACACTCGTCGGGAAGGCCGTCTTCATCGCTGTCGACGCTAGTCCCCGCGGAGAGATCGCAGAGATCGGGGATACCGTTGCCGTTACAGTCGTCGGGGGGGAGCGGAAGAAGGTTGGTCAACACGGTCAGCGAGTCGCCGCCGGGCTGCTCGGTATTAGCGACCGCGAGATCGGGGACGCAATCCCCGGTCAAGTCACTCACAGCCCCACCAATCGAACGAGCCCCGGTCAAGAAGAAGAATCGGTCCCAGCCGCTCGCTCCCTCCTCGAGAATCGAGAGCTCACCGCCGTCAGCGTGGATACAGACAAGCTCGCGGTCTCCATCAAAGTTGAGATCCGAGGAGAAGACACGCCGCGGTTCGAGCCCCACTTCGGGAGTCGCGACGAGAGTAAAGTCGCCCGCGCCGTCGCCGCTCAAGATCAAAACTCGGGATCCACCCGAACAGGTCGCCGCAATCCAAATCTCGCCGTCGCTCCCGGTAAAATGGGTGATTCCTCGAAACGAGCCTGCGTAGGGGAGATTGACCGGGGTTTGAAGTTGCCCCCCGCTGTCGGCGATCGATATCTGCACCGCCCCGGGCAGAAAGACCGATACGGCGAGGTCAAACTGCCCGTCGCCATTAAAGTCGGCCAGCGTAAAGTCCGTCGGCAGTCCGACGATGTTCGTCTCCTGAGTTTGAGTAAACGCACCAGTCCCGTCTCCGACGTGTTGCGATACTCTCCGGGTAGTGAGGTGAAGGCAGGCGACGTCGAGGATCCCATCTCCGTTAAGATCGAGGACACGGAGTCTTTTCGCATTCGAAGTGAGCGGACTGCTCGCTTGGAAGGAGAATCCTCCACTCGCGAGGCCTCGGAAGAAACGGATCTCCGTCGAACCTTCGCTGACAAAGACGAGGTCGGTGGTTCCGTCGCCGTCGAAATCAGCCGCCCTGAAATCGCTGACCTCGGTCGCGGTCGCAATAATTGTCGGCCCCGAGAAGACTCCCGATCCGAGGGAGGTCCAAGTAACGAGACCGCTCTCCGAAGCGGCGATCGGGTCGGCGATACCGTCTCCGTTGAGATCGGCCCAATCGACCGAGCCCGTCAAGCTCTGCCCCGAAGTGACAATCTCGTTTTGAGTCCCCAACCCGTTGGTGCTGTTCAGAAAGACGGTAAAGGTCGGCGCCGGAGTGCCGCGCAGGGTGACGCAGTCGGAGAGACCGTCCGCATCGATATCCCCGGCGAGGACCTGGCGTACGACCGTCCCCACTTCGAGCTCTTCGGAGTTGTAGCTATAAATTCCGGCCGACAGGTAGAGGCTCAGCGTCGAGCTAAAGAAGTTCGTCATCACCACGTCGCCGACTTGATCGCCATTAAAGTCTGCCACTGCGATCTGCTCTGGCGTATCGATGCCGCTCAAAATGGTCTCGGTCACCGGAGCCCCACCGTTACCCGAAATCACGGTCGCGTAGTTGAATACCGGACTCGAGACAACGAAAACGAGGGGGTTATCACCGGGGAGATCGGCCAAGACGCTATCCGGGGGGTGCATGGCAGCGACTGAAGGGCCGACGGAAAATGAGCCGAGACCGTCGCCCCAGAAGACCGTCACGCTGTTGTTATCTTGCTCGGTGACAACGAGGTCGACCGTCCCATCGAGATCGAGATCGCCGGCGGCGAGCCCGCGGGGACTCGTTCCCGTCGCCAAGAACTGCGGCGGTGTGAACTGACCGTTTCCCAGGCCGAATCGAAGCTCAATCTCATCCGAACCCTGGATCGCGACGGCGACATCGAGGAGCAGATCGCCGTCGAAGTCATCGAGGACGACCTCGCGAGGACTCGAGCTTGTGGTCCAGTTCGCGCCGAGGTTGAAGCTTCCTCCGGGGGCACCGAGCAAGACCTGAACTTGAGCCGCGGCAGTCCCGACCACCACGACGTCGTGGAGGCCATCGCCGTCGAGATCCTCAACCGCGAGTTCATCGGGAATAAAGGGAAGGTCGAGCAGAGTCCCAGGTTCGTAGAACCCACTCCCCGTATTGGTCGCGCAGCCGATTTGGCTCGCGTAGGGATCGAGGCCGATCAAATCGAGATCGCCGTCAAGATCGAGATCGACGAGTTCCCCGCGCGTGATCCGCTCCCCCAAATCAAAGGCGCGAGGACCGCTAAAATCGATCGATTGAGCCCTGAGGCTTCCCACCGCGCTAAAAAACAGAACGATCAACCAGGCAAGGCGAGCCCGATCTGAGAACCATCGATAAGTCCAGGTTAAACGAGATCGATTCAATCGAATTCCTCTCTGCAAACGGACCTTGAGAAGCCACCGAGAAGTAGGGGCCAAGCGCGGCTGGCCCGCGCCACCCTGCGAAGAGGCCTTCGTCGAATCAAACTTCCGGCCGGCTTCGAGGGAGCTTACTCACCCTAGAAGCGAAACTGGCGCCAGACTCTCACGCTCAATATCGAGAAAAGTTGCCTCTTCCGCCGCCACCTCTCACACCGCCTCTACGCGTACCCAAGTTATTGCCTCAGGCGGATTCGTTGAACCGTTTCATCTAATATTCGACCCAAGCACTAGTGTCCTGTTCGGAAAGTTCGAGTGAGAACTCGGCGAGCCATTCGGCCTT
>CAYZYD010000562.1:0-3121 GCA_964482505.1 uncultured Planctomycetia bacterium
CACTTAACAGCTAACAGAGCTGTATCGACGACGCTCGATAACGAGGCCCGAGATGCCAGCGAATAGCCCCGCGACTTCGATGCTGAGAATCCAAAGAAGCGTGCGAGTAGCCTCACCGTCGACTACCAGTCCGCCCGCGCGAGCTAGAACCGCCCCGGCGTAGGTTACGGTCATGAGCACGAGACCTGGGCCCGCCCAAGGTCGGTATCCAGCAGCCCCTGCGAACAGTACACCCAACGCCAACATGAGGCCGCCGTGAAAGGCGCGCATTTCGGTGATACCGGCTGGAGTTACCGCCTCGATCGAAAGCCGATCCATCATCTCTCGCGGGTCGAGGACAAAGACGACTCCGTAGTAGAGGTGCAGCAATCCACTGAGCGCTAGAAATATCCGAGTCAGCTTCGCTGGCGATTGCGACATGCAAAGAACCTCTTTCGATAGCCGGCTGGTTGAGTCCTCGACTTCGGGGCGTCGACGGTGGCTTAAGGGCTACTACCCGCTTGCATGACGCCCCAGCGTGCGTCTTGCGACTTCTCGCTACGCGGTTCGTGAATAATGCGGGCTAGCGGGATCGTGAACCATTAGACCGGGCAGCCAAATCTTCCCGATAGACTCGGCCCGCCGCCAATGCCAATACCGACTTTCCGGAGCGAAAGCTCAGCGCCTGCTTACGAGTCAAGTCGGCGGGTGGTTATCTCCGATAACGGGTCATAACATGGATACTCAGGTGAGGGTTGTTGATTTGTCTCCAGAAATCGCAGAAGTCGGGTCCAAGATTGGTTCCGAGAAGTTCGTACTCCTCGACCGTGATGAATACGTTCGTGAGCACGGCAATGAGCACGCTCTGCGCTTGATATCAAACAAACTCTTTGCAGCGGGACAGAGGCTATTCCCCTCGGCGCGCATCCGCCGACTTTGCGCAGCAGGATTGGGCATTAAAATCAGTGGCGCCGGGCGAGAGGCGGCTTGGCTCGCTCGGGACGTCTACCTCGACGAGGTCTTCCCCGAGCTGATCACGATCGGCAAGGGGGCTGTCATCAGCCTCCGCGCCATGATCATCTGTCACGACGACGCGACCCGACGCGTCGGGCCAATCCAGATCGGTGACCACGCCTTCATCGGCGCCGCCTCGATTCTGCTTCCGGGGATCCAGATCGGAAACGGCGCCAAAATCGGTGCGGGAGCGGTGGTGACGAAGAGCGTGCCCGCCGGTCAAATTTGGGCGGGAGTTCCGGCGAAACCCGTCAATTGACCGTATCGTCTTGGAACGTCGCCACGTGAATGTCAGCTCCCCAAGCCGACTCGTAACGCCGGCGTCTCGTACTATGAAGAATCGCCCACAGAGAGTACCGATAACTCTCAGGAAGTCGCGCGAGAGGCTCAGCCGTCGGTATCCTGCGATGAACCAAAACGCATTGGCCAGCCAGTCGCAAAATGGCGTCCCGCGGTTTGAGCAATCGACTCCCTTTAACTCCTGAGGATAGAAATGCGACATGGACCCATTCGAGAAGATGCTCAAAGTGGGAGTGGCTGAGCTCAGCGCCCGCGAAGCAATGTTCAAAAGAGTGGTCGATAAGTGGGGGCCGCCACCGACTTGGCGACGACCACCCGGGTTCAAGACCTTGGTTCTGCTCGTCC
Organism: uncultured Planctomycetia bacterium; assembly: GCA_964482505.1. GTDB lineage: Bacteria > Planctomycetota > UBA8108 > UBA1146 > JAJFFE01 > CAYZYD01. The sequence goes on from CAYZYD010000562.1 coordinate 1,639, forward strand.
TCGAGCAACAAGTCTCACTAGCCTCGGCCCGCGCGACGTTTCAGCGGCTGGAAGCTCACTACGGTGGAATCGAGGCTAACAGGCTGGTGAACGCGGACGAGCCAGAACTGCGTGCACTCGGGGTTTCGCGCCAAAAGGGGAGCTATCTCCGAGGAATCGCCTCGGCAATCCAGAGCGGGCAGATCAATCTCTCAAAACTCGAACAACTCGACGAGGATGCGTTTCGCCGCGAATTGACCCAACTGCGCGGAATCGGAAACTGGACCGCCGATACCTATCTCCTCGTCGCCTTGGGCCGCCCCGACATTCTCCCGGTCGGGGACCTCGCGCTCAGAAAATCGGTCGCCGAAGTCAAACCATTGCCCGTTCCCCCAACCCCCGAAGAACTCACCCTCCTGGCCGAACCGTGGCGACCCTGGCGAAGCGTCGCCACCCGTATCCTATGGCACGCTTATCTCTCGTCGCGAGGTCAGACGATGCCGACTGGGTGATAGTCGAGTGCCCAGACGGATCACCCAGAGTAGCCTCAGCGTCGCAAACTCTTGCCAGCCGAATACAAAAGGCTCCGGGTCAAACCCAACGTCGAGTCCTTTCACGGACTAGCCCGCCCGAAAACTCATTCCGCGCGGGAGGGCGAGCTTCCTTAGCCCAGCCCACCCAGCGAAACCTCGAAGTATGACCAATACGCCTTCGATTCGCCGGGAGCACTGGGCTCCTAAATTAGTATCAAAAAACTCATTTCTACTCGTAGAAGGCCAGCAACACGGAAGTAACCTATCAGCTCGCGTTCCACCCTGTCTCGCCTCAGCTCGCGTGAGTCCCAACTTAGCAACTGACGTAAGAGAAGGGGCTGGCAAGGCGAGTCAGTTGCTCTGTTGCGTTTCGTTAGAGCGTCGTCATCTGCAAATGATAGTAGGGGGGTCGATCTTTATAGCGGCGGATGGCGAGCCTCAGGATCTCCTCGAGGAAATCTCCATAGTCGAGTCCGTCGAGTTTAGCCACCGACGGCACACAGTCGGTCGGTCCAATCGACGGATTAGGATTGACCTCGAGCACATAGGGGTTGCCCCGGCTATCGACGCGAACCTCGGCGCGGCCGTAGTCGCTACAGCCGACCACGTTGAAGGCGTCGAGGGCAATTTCAGAAATCAAGGCGGTGAGCTTGGAGGGCACGCCCTTCGGTGGGCGCTGCACTTCAATGTGCTTCTTGTGGATCTCGCTATCCAAGAACTTCGCTTCGTAGGGGTACATATGCCAGTAACCTTCGGGAAGTCCTTTAAAGACCGAGCGCGAGAGCGGAAGCACACGTTGAGAATCGTCCCAGTTGCCAAGGATTGAGACGTCGTACTCGTCTCCGTCGACAAACTCCTCGACCAGGACCGGTCGGCGGAGTTCGTGAAGCACGTAGTCGATTCGCTGATGAAGCCCCTCGCGGCTATCGACGACCGATTCGTTGGTGATCCCGATCGAGCTGTCACTGTTT